>WHTS01000099.1 GCA_009377585.1 Betaproteobacteria bacterium | reverse complement strand
GGCTTTCGTCAATGCGGCAGCCTTTCATGTGGGCATGTATCGCAGCGTCGCACAATGGGAGCGCGACCGGCCCACACCCCTGGCCGCGAAACTGCACGCGGCGGCCTCGCTCGCCCTGTGGGGTACGATCATCTCCTGCGGCCGGTTGCTCGCCTACACTTGAAAGGAGCCTGGCAATCATGGGACAACTGCTCGACGGAGCCTGGATCGCCGACGATGAAGCACTGCGCATTGCGGGCGGACGCTTCGTGCGCTCGCAATCGAGCTTCCGCAACTGGATCACTACCGATGGCAATCCCGGCCCTGCGGGCAACGGCGGGTTCGCCGCCGAACGCGGACGCTACCACCTCTACATTTCGCACGCCTGCCCGTGGGCCCACCGCACCGCGATCTTTCGCGTCCTCAAGCGGCTGGAGGATGCGATCGGCCTTTCGGTGACGCACTGGCGCTCGGGCGAGCATGGCTGGACCTTCGAACCGGGGCCCGGGGTGGTTGCCGATTCGGTCAACGGCGCCGAGTACCTGTACCAGATCTACCTGAAGGCCGACCCGCGCCACAGCGGGCGGGTGTCCGTTCCGGTGCTGTGGGACAAGAAGCTCGGGACGATCGTGAACAACGAATCGTCCGAGATCATCCGCATGCTCAACAGCGCGTTCGATGCGTTCGGCGCGGCTGCCGGCGACTACTACCCCGCCAACCTGCGCGACGCGATCGACGCGATCAACGACCGGGTGTATGCGACCCTCAACAACGGCGTCTACCGTGCCGGCTTCGCGCGCACGCAAGCCGCATACGAAGAAGCGGTCGTGCCGCTGTTCGAGACGCTCGACTGGCTGAAGGCGCGGCTCGCGCGCAACCGCTACCTCGCCGCTTCGGCGCGCCGCACACGCGCGGCTGAGACGGCTAGGCCGCAACTGCGCACAACTGCGGCAGCACCGTGCCGATCGGCTCGCGGATCACCGCATCCGCAAGCGAATCGAACTGCGTCGGCTGGGCGTTGACGATCACGACGCGCGCGCCGTTCGATTTCGCCAGCGGAACGGCATGCGCGACCGGATACACCTGCAGTGTGGAGCCGACCGCGAGCAAGAAATCGGCTTCTTCGGCCACCCGCAGCGCCCGATCGATCACCTCGGGCACGAGCGCCTGGCCGAACGAGATGGTGTCGCTCTTGAGAATTCCGCCGCAGTCGCCGCACTGCGGATCGTCCTCGCCCGCGCGCACGCGCTCGAGCGCGTGCTGCATCGGCCCCCGCCAGCCGCAGTCCAGGCACATCACCTTGTGCACGTTGCCGTGCACCTCGATGACGAGCCTGGGCGAGTTGCCCGCCTTCAGATGCAGTCCGTCGATGTTCTGGGTGACGAGGGCGTGCAGCTTGCCGTGGCGCTCGAGCTCAACCAATGCTTCGTGCCCGGCGTTCGGCTGCGCCGTGAACGCGGGGTGCTCGAGGCGCGAGTGCCACGACCGGCGGCGGATCTCCGGGTCGGCGAGATAGTTCTGGATGGTGGAGAGCTTCTCGGCTTCGGGATTGCGCGTCCACACCCCGTTCGGGCCGCGGAAGTCGGGGATGCCGGATTCGGTGGAAATGCCGGCTCCGGTCAGAACGACCACGCGGCGTGCCGCGCGCAGCCAGCCGCGGATCGTTCCCAAGTCGACTTCGGTCGGCGTCTGTTTGCTCATCGCTCATCCTTGCAGCGGGCGGGCAAGCACGCACCAGGCGCTGAGTTTCCCGCGCGGCCCCTATTATGAGCCGGCGCCGGTGCGAAAAGGCCACTGCTCCAGCGCCTGCACCGCATATTCGTAGGCGCGGGTCTCGACCCGGTCGAGGGTCTTGAAGTCGAGCAGGTTGATGCCGCGCAGCGGCGGACGCAGGTAGAACTCGACCCGATCGGCGATATCGCGCTCGGCTGCGATCGAGCTCAGCATCGCGCCGCGAAACAGGATCTCGAGGATGTTCGGGATCGGCATGGCGCGCCGCCGCCAGGGCCGCGCCGCCAGCAGGCGCGCGGGCGAGGGGAAGTCGGTCCAGCTGCGGTCGACGCTCAAGTCCTTGTCGGCGCTTACGTCCACGGCGACCACCCGTCCCGGGCACAGGTCGCGCATCGTCTCCACCGGCAGGTTGGTCAGCACACTGCCGTCGATCAGCAAGTCGCCGTTCTCGCAGGTCGGCGGACCCACGCCAGGGATCGAGATGCTTGCTCCGACCGCGCGCCAGATCGCGCCGCGGTCGTGCACGCGCAGGGTCGCCCGACTCAAGTTGGCCGACACGCAGAAGTAGCGCATCGGCAGGTCCTCGATGTTCGTTTCGGCGAACAGTCGCGCGAGCATCCTGGCGAAACGCTGGCCGCGAATGAGCGAGACGATCGGCACGGTGAAGTCCAGCAGCGAGCCGCGGCGCAGGAACTCGTCGTGCGCCCGCGCCTTCATCTCGCGCGGGCTCACGCCGGCGGCCGCCTGCGCCCCGACGATGGCCCCGCCGCTCACGCCCCCGATCGCGTCGACCTCGATGCCCGCTTCCTGCATCGCGCGCAACACCCCGATATGCGCGAAGGTGCGGGCGCCGCCGCCACCGAGCAGCAAGCCGATGCCCTGCCCGACAAGGAGCCGAGCGAAGCGCGCGACCTGGCCGTCATGGCCGTCGGCGACGTGATGCCATGCCTGCACGCTCGGCAACGCGCCGAGCCAGCGATCCATCGCGCCGGCAACCGGTGCGCCGCCATTGAGCAGCACGAATTCGCGGCGGGCACTGCCCGCCGCTGCCGCAAACTGCGTCGCCATGCGAGGGGTCGGGGGCGTATCGTCGCCGGCGCGCGCGACCAGCACGATACGGTCGGCCTGGCGCTCGCACAGCCGCGACCAGGCCGGATCGGCTTCGTCGGCTTCGTACAGGACATAGGCGTAACGCTCTTCCTGCTCGTTCAGCCAGGCGAGCAGACGCGTGTCCTCGCCGCCGCCGCGCGCGAGCTCGTTCGCGCCTTCGGCAAGCGCGCCGCCGGCGGCGGATCGCGTCACGTGCAAGGTCGGTCCGATCGCACCGAGGGCGCGGGCCAGACGCTCGCAGAACTTGCCGATACGGCCGCCCGGGACGGCCGGCACGACGCATACGGTGGAAAGGAAATGCGTGACTGGCGCGCCGCGCAGGCTCAGCTTCAAGCGCTCGACCAGCTGCCGGGCGAGCTGGGTCATGACGCGAGGGTACTGCTCCACGACCCGCTCGAACGCCGAGTGCGACAGCGCGAGCAGCATGCTGTCGCGGATGGCCTCGACCCTGGCCGAGCGCCGCTCGCCGGTGAGCAGCGCCATCTCGCCCACGCTCTCGCCGCGACCCAGCTCGGCCACGACCCGCCGGCCGCCGCGCCCGCCCGCGACCGACACCCGCAGGCGCCCATGCACCACGATGTACAGCGTGTCGCCGGCTTCGCCCTGGTCGAACAGCATCGCGCCGCCCGCGAGCTGCACCGGCTGCATGACCGCGGCGACTTCCTGCAGGGCGAACGGGTCCAGCTCGGCGAGTACGCCGACGCGCTCCAGCGGCAGGCCGGACGCCAGCATGTTCATCGTTTCGTAGCTCCCTGGGCGGGATCGCGCATGCGCCCGCCGACCGGCATTCGAAGCGGCCGCCGAGCTGGAATGTCGCCATCCTTCCGGCCGTTTGGACGCAATGCCCGCGGTCGCGTCGAATGCCGGCCGATTGCCCATAGCATAAACCCTCCAGCCGCGCTGCCAATCGGCCTTTTGGGTGTCGCGCAGGGTTTCAGTGCGCAATGCTAACCGGCGCCAACCGTATGGCGCCACGCGAAAAGGCGCCTTTCCCTGCACCTGATTTACGCCACGGTTAACAGCGTAGCCGCTTCACGCGATAATCGTGGCGCCATGGATGCCACACGCCGCAGCTTTGCCGATGTCGATTACGAGGAAGCGCTGCGCCGTGCGCGCGCCATCGTCCCGCTGTTGCAGGAAGAGGCGGCCGCGGGCGAGGCCGCCACGCGCGTCAGCGACAAGGCCATGGCCGAACTGCACGAATCCGGCCTGTTGCGCTATCACCAGCCCAAGCGCTGGGGCGGCATGGAGCTCGATTTGCGCGCTCTGGTGGACATCCCGGACATCCTGGGCCAGGGCGATGCGTCGACGTCGTGGACGGTCGTCAACCTCGCCGGCCATCACCGCCTGCTATCGCTCTATAGCGAGCAGGCGCAGGAGGAGATCTGGGGCGAGGACCCGGACGCAGGCATCGCTTCCGGCATCGCGTTCGTCCAGGGCGAGGCGCACCGGGTCGATGGTGGGCTCCTGCTTTCCGGCAAGTGGGGATTCTCTTCCGGCGTCGACCACTCGGAATGGAACATGCTCGCCTGCGTGGTGAAGGACGAAGCCAAGCCCGTGGACTGGTGCATGTGCCTCGTGCCCAGGCGCGACTACGAGATCATCGACGACTGGCAGACGCTCGGCATGCGCGCCACCGGCAGCCGCTCGGTGCGTTGCACCGAGGCGTTCGTGCCGGCGCATCGGGCGGTCTCGTTCCATGTCGCCCGCCCCGGTCACCAGTTTCCCGGTTGGGCGCTCAATCCCAATCCGATGTATCGCATCCCGCTGTCGGCATTTGCCGGCTACGGCATCGGCGGCACCCTTATCGGCAATGCGCAGGCGGCGATCGACACCTGTATCGATCTCGTTAAAGCACGCAGCACGAGCTACACCGCGGCGCGCATGCGCGACTTCCAGACCGTGCAGTGGCGCATCGCCGAGGCGGCGGCGAAAGTCGATTGCGCGCGCACGTGGCTGCGCCAGGACTGCATCGAGGCCGAGCAGTGGGTGGCGAGCGGCCGCGGCTTCGATACGGAGATGAAGCTGCGCTACCGGCGCAACGGCGCCCTGGCGGTGCGTCTCGTTACCCAGGCGGTCGACAGCCTGCACGAAATGGCCGGCGCCAACGGCATCTACGACAGCTACCCGCTACAGCGCATGTTTCGTGATGCCCACGCCGGCGCCGCGCACATCAACTTCAGCGCCGACGTGCAGTTTCCGGGCTGGGGGCTGGTCGTCCTGGGCGGGGAATTCAAGAGCCCGACGCTTTAGGGAACCTCTGGTTAACCTGATTCGGCGTCATTCCCTGCGCACGCGGGAATCCAGAGTATTCAGTTCCATCCTGGATTCCCGTTTTCACGGGAATGACGTTGTTCAGCAGCATAAGGCGCCCCGCAGCTGTCCACGGGCGGCCAGCACGCCCTCGCGCGCAGCGTCTGTTGTCGTTCAGGCGTTGGTCTCGGATCCGAGCTCGCCGTCGCGCTGCGCCCGCAGGCTCAGACGCACGAGGTCCGCAATGCTCGTCACCTGCAGCTTCTGCATCACGCGCGCCTTGTGCACCTCCACCGTGCGGGCGCTGATCTCGAGCTCCGCCGCGATATCGCGATTGTGCCGCCCGGCCACCACCCGCTCCATGATCTCGCGCTCCCGCGGCGTCAAGGTCGCCAGCAACCTGGAGAGATCGCGGTCCCGGACATCGATTTCGCTTCGCGCCGACTGGCGCGCGAACGCCTCCTCGATGGAGGCGATCAGGCGTTTGTGATCGAGCGGCTTTTCCAGGAAATCGACGGCACGCGAACGAAACGCCCTGCGGGCCGATTCGACGTCGCCATGACCGGTGACGACGATGACCGGCATGTCGCAGCCGATCTCGTTCAGGCGCTGCTGCAGCGTGAGCCCGTCCATGCCGGGCATGCGCAAGTCGAGCAGCAGGCACCCGCGCCAATCCGGCCGGTAGCCATCGAGAAAGCTGGCCGCATCGGCGAACAACGCCGTCTTGTAGCTGCGCACGCTGAGCATGAGCCCGAGCGCATCGCGCACCGATTGGTCGTCGTCGACGATATAGACCGTGAAGTCGTTGCGGTTCATGACACGCTGCCCTCCTGCAGCGGCAGCAGCAGCTTGAAGACGCCGTTGCCGCCCGCTTCGCCCCACAGCCGCCCGCCGTGTGCCTCGGCGATCGAACGGCTGATCGCCAATCCAAGCCCCAGGCCGCTCGACTTGCTGGAATGGAACGGCTCGAACAACCGCGCCGCGTCGGCAGCGCCAGGCCCGGGACCGCTATCCTCCACCGTGAGGACGATGCGACCGGGTCCCGCCGCCTCGGCGCCGACCCGCACCCAACGTCCCTGGTCCGCGCCCGCTTCCACGGCTTCGAAGGCATTGACGAGGAGGTTGCGCATGACGACCTCGATCTGCAGCCGGTCGACCAGCACGCACGCCTCGCCGGCGCGACCAACGCTCAGCTCGATCGCGCTGCGAGCCGCGCGCGCGGCGAACGGCTCCGCCGCCGAGTTGAGCAGCTCGGCCACCGGCACCCGTTCGAGGCGCGTATCGCCGGTGCGGAAGAAATCGCGCAGCCGGGTCACGACATCGGCCGTACGATGCGACTCGGACACCATGCGCCTCACCATGTCGAGTAGCCGCTCGCCCTGCTCGCCCTGGCTGATCAAATCCTCGCACGCCGCTCCGTAGGCCGACATGGCGGTCAGCGGCTGGTTCAATTCGTGCGCGAGTGCGGCCGCCATTTCCCCCGCGGCGGCCAGTCGCAAGCTCTGGCGCAGCTCCGCGCCCAGGCGCCGCTGTTCGTCGATGAAGACGCCGACCAGAAATCCCACGAGCACCAGCACGACGGCAAGGGCCTGCACGTCGAATACCGTCACCGTGGTGAAACCACGCAACTGCACCGCAGCGATGATGGCAAGCTGCGCCAGCGTCGCCGTGAGCACAGACCCCGCCAGGCCGCCGCGCAACGCAGCCCACACCATCGGCAGGAAGACGATATAGAAGTAGCGCACGTCCGTATCCGGGCCCAATCCGAGCGTCACGCCTACCGTCCCGAGCATGACCACGCCGTAGAGCCAGGTCTCCCACCGGTGCAGCACGCTGGCGAGAAAGGCGCGGCCGCGCTCGTCCATCAGCATGGCGAAAAGCGGCATGGTGATGAGCACGCCGACCGCGTCGCCGATCCAGTAGCGGGCGAACGCCTCCAGCCACTGCCAGCCCGGGAGCACGCCGGTTACGACCAGCACGCTGACGAACGCCGCGCTCACGCACAGCGTACCGGCGATCACGAGCACGATCCACGCGAGTAGTGCGCGGTGATGCGTGAACATGAGACTGCGGTCGAAGCGCCGGCGCATGATTTCGCCCAGCGCGGTATAGCCGCCCGCCAGCAGCGTCGCAATCAGCAGCGTAAGCGGAAAAGTGGTGGGCAGGTCGCGCACGACCGAGTCGGCGAGAACGATCGCGACGAACAGGATCGGCGCGACCCTGGCGCCGAAGCGCATGACGAATGCAAGGCCCAGCGCCGGGCCGGGACTCCAGGGCGTGATGTTGAGCCCGTGCATCGCATGGATGTAGCTCGCCCAGTCGAGCAGAACGTAGCCCACGACGAGCAAAGCGCCGTGCGTCCATCGCAGGCGGCCGGGGGCCAATGGGGCAGTCAAGGATTCCATCGCGTCGCGCCGGTTGAAATTGTCGGCAATCGTTTCTCGATACGCCATTCGCGCAGCCCCTAGGGGAAACACGTATTGTGCCGTCGCTCCCGCTCGGACGCGAGCAAGCCCGGGGCGCGTCGCCTCGATCCGGGCATGGCGTACGAGGTCCGCGAATTTTCAAGCGCTGCTCGCATCGCTAGGATGGGCCGTGTCCATTGCACATCCGTCCGCGCCATGTCCAGCATCGTTTCCGAGCGAAAGAGCGAAAGCAGCGAGCACGCAGCCGCCAACCCTGGGGCCGCGCCCATTGCGCCGACTTCCGCTTCGTCCTCTTCCGCTGCGCCTTCCTCCCCTGCATCGTCTTCCACTGCCCCCGCTTCGGCTCCGCCGTCGGTCCTGCAGGCGCTAAGCGTCTGGGCGACGCTGCTCGTCTTCTGGCTGCTGCTCTCCGGCATGTACACGCCCTTCCTGATCGCCGCCGGCGTGGGCTGCGCCCTGGTCGTCACGCTGATGGCCAAGCGCATGCACCTGATCGATCGCGAGGGTCATCCCATCCATATCTCGCTGCGCGCCCTCTTCTGGTACTGGCCCTGGCTCGTCAAGGAAATCGTGAAGTCCGCCTGGCAGGTCACCTGCGTGGTGCTGCATCCGAAGCTGCCCATCTCGCCCACGGTGGTGCGCTTCAAGCCGTCGCAGCGCAGCGACCTGGGACTCGTGATCCACGCCAACTCGATCACCCTCACGCCGGGGACCCTATGCATCGAGGCAACGGGCGATGAATTCCTGGTGCACGCGCTGACCGCCGAAGGCGCGGCCGGGACTTGCGCCGGAAGCGACATGGACCGGCGCGTCTCGCGCCTGGAGGCCGCCGAATGATCCTGCTCGCAGTCGCCGCCGCACTGCTCGTGTCGATCGCGCTCGCCCTCGCACGGGCAGCCCTCGGGCCGAGCATCTTCGACCGCATCCAGGCAGCCCACACGGTAGGGACGTGCGCCATGGTGCTGCTGGCGGTGATCGGATTCATCAACGGCCGTCCCGACTTTCTCGACCTCTCGCTGGTGTATGGACTGCTGAACGTCATCGGCACCGTAGCGATACTGAAGTTCTTCCGCCACGGCGGCATGGGCGAAGCGGAGGAGCGCACGCGATGAGCCTGGTCGGGGAGATCGCAGCCGCGGCGAGCCTCATCGCCGGGGCGTTCTTCGCCGTGGTGGGCGCGATCGGCCTGATCCGCATGCCCGATTGCTACACGCGCATGCACGCCGCCAGCGTGACCGAAACCCTGGGTGCGGGCCTGCTGCTGTTCGGGCTCCTGCTGCATGCGGGCGTCACGCTGAACGGCGCGAAGCTCGTCATGCTGGGCCTGCTCATCTTCTTCGCCAGCCCGACCGCGACCCACGCGCTGGCACGGGCCGCGTTCATGCGCGAGCCGGCGCGCACGAATTCGTCCGGGAAAGACGCCTCGACACAAACATCACGGATTGCACCCTCGACCTGCGTGGCATCTCTTCCCGCACCCCCAACCCCTCTCCCGGGGGGAGAGGGGAGCGTCGCGTGCCCGCCAGGCGGGCAGGTTCCTAGGTAGAGCCGTCATCGACACGCTGATCATCGACGGCCTGATGCTGCTCATGGCGATCGCCGTGGTGGTATTGGCGCGCACCCGCAACCTGTTCGCGGTCGTGGTGCTGGCCGGCATCTACAGTTTCCTCATGGGCGCGGTGCTGGTCGCGCTGGACGCCGTCGACGTGGCCATGACCGAGGCTTCGGTCGGCGCCGGCGTGTCGACCGTGCTGCTGCTGAGCGCGCTCGCGCTCTGTCGCAGCGAGGAGGCGCGCCCGACGCAGCGGCCCTGGCTGCCGCTTGCCGTGGCGCTGACGACCGGCGCGATGCTGGTGTACGGCACGCTCGGTTTGCCGTCGTTCTCCGATCCGGACGCGCCCATTCACCGCCACGTCGCGCCGCGCTACCTGCAGGACGGTCCGCACGAGACCGGCATCCCGAACATTGTGACGGCCGTGCTCGCGAGCTACCGCGGCTACGACACGCTCGGCGAAACGACCGTGGTGTTCACCGCCGGCGTGGGCGTGATCGTGCTGCTGCGCCGGCTGCGACGCGGGAAGGAAGAGCGATGAGCGGCGATCTCATCCTGCGGGTGGTCGCAAAGATCCTGATCCCGTTCATCCTGCTGTTCGCGGTGTACGTGCAGTTTCATGGCGACTACGGTCCGGGGGGCGGCTTCCAGGCCGGCGTCATCGCAGCCGCCGCGGTCGTATTCTACGGGCTGATCTGGGGCCTCGAGGACGCGCGCCGGATCGCACCCGACTGGCTGGTCGAAGCCATGGTCGCGGGCGGTGTCCTCCTCTATGCCACGGTCGGGCTCGCCGGCATCCTGCTCGGCGGCAACTATCTCGACTATTTCGTGCTCGGCACCACACCGGTCGACGGCCAGCACCGCGGCATCTTCTGGGTCGAGGTCGGAGTGGGGGTGACCGTCTCCGGCGTCATGCTCAAGATCTTCTACATGTTCGCGGACCGGCGAGCATGAGCCAGTTCGGGCCCTTCAGCTACGCCGTCACCGTGTTCCTCATGGTGGCGGGACTGTACGTGGTGATCGCGCGCAACAACCTCATCAAGAAGCTGGTGGGCCTGAGCATCTTCCAGACCGCGGTGTACCTGCTCTACATCGCGCCGGGCAAGTTGATCGGCGGCACCGCCCCCATTGTCGCGCCCGGCTTCGACACCTATTCCAACCCCCTTCCGCACGTGCTGATCCTCACCGCGATCGTCGTCGGCATCGCGACGATGGCGCTGGGACTGGCATTGGTCGTGCGCATCCGCGAAGCATACGACTCGATCGAGGAAGACGACATCCTGCGCGAGGAGCGCAGCCCGCGATGAATCTCGCCGCGCATCTTCCGATCCTGCCCGTGGTCGTGCCGCTGATCTCGGCGCCGATCGCGGTGCTGTCCCGCCGCGGCAGCGTGGCCTTCGTGCTCGCGACGGCGGCAAGCTGGGCCGCGTTGGCGCTCGCGGTGGCGCTCTGGATGCAGATCCAGAGCCAGGGCGTGATCTCCTACGCCATCGGCAACTGGCCGCCGCCCTGGGGCATCGAGTACCGTATCGATGCGCTGTCGGCGTTCGTGCTGGTGCTGGTCGCCGGCGTAGCGGCGATCGTGCTGCCGTATTGCCGCCGCAGCATCGAAGCCGAGCTGCCGCGCGAGCAGCATTACCTGTTCTACGCGATGTTCGCGCTCTGCCTCGCCGGGCTGCTCGGCATCGTCGCCACGGGCGATGCGTTCAACATCTTCGTGTTCGTCGAAATCGCCGCCCTCGCTTCCTACGTCCTGATCGCACTGGGACGCGATCGCAAGGCGCTGGTCGCCTCGTACCAGTACCTCATCATGGGGACGATCGGCGCCACGTTCCTGGTCATCGGCATCGGGCTTCTCTACCTGATGACGGGGACGCTGAACCTCGCCGACATGAGGCAGCGGCTGGCGGGCGTTTCGGACATGCGGCCGGTTCTCACCGCGCTCGCATTCATAACCGTCGGCATGTCGCTCAAGCTCGCGCTCTTCCCGCTGCACCAATGGCTGCCGAACGCTTATGCGCATGCGCCTTCGGCCGTGAGCGCGTTCCTCGCCGCCACCGGCGCCAAGGTGTCGGTCTACGTGCTGCTGCGCTTCTACTTCTCGGTCTTCGGCGCCGGGCTGGTGTTCGAGGTCGGCGTGGGCGAGGTGTTGCTGGTGCTGTCGCTTGCCGCGATGTTCGCCGCCTCCGCGGCTGCCATCTTCCAGAGCGATCTCAAGAAGCTGCTTGCCTACTCGAGCGTGGCGCAGATCGGCTACATCACGCTCGGCCTGTCGTTCGGATCGGTCACCGGATTGACGGCGAGCATCGTGCACCTGTTCAACCACGGCATCACCAAGGCGGGGCTGTTCATGCTGGCCGGCGGCGCCGTGCTCGTCATGCGCGCTTCGAGCATGAGCCGCCTTGCCGGCCTCGGGCGCACCATGCCGCTGACCAGCTTCGGCATCGTGCTCGGCGGCCTGGGGCTGATCGGCGTTCCAGGCACCGCCGGCTTCATCAGCAAGTGGAACCTGATCGTGGCGGCGCTGGAACGCAGTCAGTGGTGGCTCGTGTTCGCGATCGTGCTCAGCTCGCTCCTTGCCGTCGTCTACGTCTGGCGCTTCGTCGAGGTCGCCTACTTCAGGGATCCGCCCGAAAGCGCGCTGCCGCGCCGCGCCCTGCCGCGCTCCATGGCGGTCGCGGCATGGGTCATGATCGCAGCGAGCATCTATTTCGGGCTGGACAGCTCGCTCACCTTGGGCTCGGCGGCGAGCGCGGCGCAGATGCTGATGGGAGCGCGTCCATGAGCCCGGAACAACTGATCGCGACGATCCTGCTGCTGCCTGCTGCCGCTGCGGCCGGAATCGCCGTGTGCCGCTCGAGACCCAATGTGCGCGAAGCGGTGACGCTCGCGACCTCGGCCGTACTGACTCTGTGCGCGCTGGCGCTCCTGCCGAGCGTGCTGGCGGGCGGGCGGGCGCATGTCCATGTGCTGGAAGTGATGCCGGGGCTGCCCATCGCTTTCGAGGTCGAGCCGCTCGGCATGTTGTTCGCGCTGATCGCCTCGGCGCTCTGGTTCGTGAGCGGCCTGTACTCCATCGGCTACATGCGCGGCAACGACGAGACGCATCAGACCCGCTTCTACGCCTGCTTCGCGCTCGCCATCGCGGCCGCGATGGGCATCGCGCTCGCCGCCAACGCCTTCACCCTGTTCCTGTTCTACGAAGCGCTCACGCTCGTGACCTACCCGTTGGTCACGCACCACGGCACCGCCGAGGCGCGCCGCAGCGGGCGGGTCTACCTGGCGCTGCTCATTGGCACCTCGATCGTATTTCTCCTTCCCGCGCTGGTGTTCACCTGGCTGGCAGCCGGGACGACCGACTTCGAACCGGGCGGCGTCCTGGGGGACAAGCTCGGCCCCGTCACGACCGCCGCGCTGCTCGCCTTGTACATGTTCGGCATCGGCAAGGCGGCGCTTATGCCGTTTCACCGCTGGCTGCCCGCCGCGATGGTGGCGCCGACCCCGGTATCCGCGCTTCTGCACGCCGTCGCCGTGGTGAAGGCGGGCGTGTTCAGCGTCGTCAAGATCGTCGTCTATCTGTTCGGCACCGATGCGCTCTCCAGAGGCGTGCCGACCGGCTGGCTCGTTGCGCTTGCAGGCTTCACCATCGTCGCCGCGTCGGTCGTGGCGCTGCGTTCCGACAATCTCAAGCGCAGGCTCGCCTACTCGACCGTCAGCCAGCTGTCGTACATCGTGCTGGCGACGGCGGTGCTGGCGCCGCTGTCGATTGCCGCCGCGGCCCTGCACATCGCCACGCACGCGCTCGGCAAGATCACGCTGTTCTTCGCGGCGGGCTCGATCTATACCGCGACCCACAAGACCGAGGTGAGCCAGCTCGACGGCATCGGCCGGCACATGCCCTGGACCATGACCGCCTTCGCGATCGGCGCACTGTCGCTGATCGGGATTCCCCCGACCGCCGGCTTTCTCAGCAAGTGGATGATGTTCCAGGGTGCGGCGAGCGCCGAGAATTACGCCGTCATCGCCGTCCTGGCGCTCAGCACGCTGCTCAACGCGGCGTATTTCCTGCCCATCATCCATGCTGCCTTCCTGCGCCCGCGGCCTGTGGGCCAGCCGCGGCACGGCGAAGCGCCCTGGCCCATGGTGGTTGCGATCCTGGCGGTGGCCGCCGCAACGCTGCTGCTGCCGCTCGCCTCGGAGATACCGCTCGAGCTGGCGCGCAGCGTCGGCGGCCTGACCGCCTACGGAGGTGGCCCGTGAACGGGGAGCGTCCGCGCTGGCTCGACGCCTCGAGGAACGTCACGCGCCTCTACCGCGGCTTGTGGGCGCTCGCGCTCATCCTGCTGCTGCTCGACTGGATCGTGCCCCGGCACGAGGAGCTGACGTTCGCCGCAACCGCAGGCTTCTACGCGGCCTACGGATTCTTCGCCTGCGTGCTGCTCGTGCTGACGGCCAAGGGCCTGCGGCGCGTGCTGAAGCGGCCGGAGGACTACTATGAGCGCTGAGCTGTCGGTCGCGCTGATCCCGATTCTGGGCGGGCTCGCCGCGGCCTTCGTGCCGCTGGCCGCGAGGCGCTGGCTGCTGCTCGCGCTTCCCTGCCTCACGCTTGCCGCGCTGCTGGCGCTCGAGCCCGGCGCATCGATCCGGCTCGCACTGTTCGGCTTCGAGCTCGAGCCGATGCGCGTGGATGGCCTGAGCCTCATCTTCGGTTACGTCTTCTGCGTTGCCGCGTTCCTCAACGTGCTGTTCGCCTGGCACGCGGTCCAGGGCGTCGAACAGCCCGCGGGCATGGTTTACGCCGGCGCCGCCATCGGCGCAGTGTTCGCAGGCGACCTGCTCACCCTGTTCGTGTACTGGGAAGCGACCGCGGTCGCCTCCGCGCTCGTCATCTGGGCGCGCGGCGGCAACCGCGCCTGGCGCGCCGGCATGCGCTACATCGTGGTGCAACTCGCCTCCGGAATGCTGCTGGCCGCCGGCGCGGCCATCCAGTACGCGCAGACCGGGTCGCTGCAGTTCGCGCAGACGGGGCTCGCAGCACCCGGGGCGGCGCTGCTTTTCATCGCATTCGGCATCAAGGCAGCGTTCCCGCTGCTGCACAACTGGCTGCAGGACAGCTATCCCGAGGCCTCGCCCACCGGCACCGTGGTTCTCTCGGCCTTCACCACCAAGCTCGGCATATACGCGCTCGCGCGCGCATTCCCGGGCACCGAGGAGCTCATCTGGATCGGAACCGTGATGGCGGCCTTCCCGATCTTCTACGCCGTGATCGAGAACGATCTGCGGCGCGTGCTCGCCTACAGCGTCAACAACCAGCTCGGATTCATGGTCGTCGGCATCGGGATCGGCACCGAGCTCGCCATCAACGGCGCGGTTGCGCACGCGTTCGCCGACATCCTGTTCAAGGCGCTGCTGTTCATGTCGATGGGGGCGGTTTTGTTCCGTACCGGCACCGCCAACGGCAGCGACCTCGGCGGACTGTACAAGTCGATGCCCTGGACGACCGGATTCTGCATGGTCGGCGCCGCGTCGATCTCCGCGTTCCCGCTCTTCAGCGGCTTCGTCACCAAGTCGATGATCATGACCTCGGCAGCCGCGGAAGGTTACTCGGGCGTGTGGCTCGTTCTGCTGTTCGCCTCCGCCGGCGTGTTCCACCATGCTGGAATCAAGATTCCGTATTTCGCGTTTTTCTCCCATGACTCCGGCATCCGTTGCAAGGAAGCGCCGATCAACATGCTGCTGGCGATGGGGATTGCGGCGGCGCTGTGCGTGGGCATCGGCGTCATGCCGCAAGCGCTCTACGCGCTGCTGCCGTATCCGGTGGACTACGTCCCGTACACGATGTCCCACGTCGTTTCGCAGCTGCAACTGCTGGTGTTCTCAGCGCTTGCGTTCGCGGTGCTCATGCGAACGGGCATCTATCCGCCGGAGCTGCGCGCGATCAATCTCGACTTCGACTGGTTCTACCGCCGCCCGGCAGTGAGCCTGGCGCGCGGGCTGATCGAGCTCGATGGGCGAGTGCGCGCGCGCCTCGGCGCCCTGATCGAACAGGCGGGACGGATCGGGCTGCGAAGGCTGGAGCGCGCGAGCGGTCCCGACGGCCTGTTCGAGCGCAGCTCCCTGTCCGGACGCATGGCCCTTTGGGTGATGGTCATGCTGCTCGCCTACCTCGTCATGTATCACGCAACCTAGGTCCCCACGCATGCGCTCGCTTCTCCCCATTCGGCAAGCACGCGGCAGCTTCGACCGAACATGGCATTCGATGCTCTACCCGGAGCTGAAGCGCATGCCAGCGCATTACAGGCCGCATGCGTTGCGGCGCGCGCGACAAACCGAGCTGTCACCAGCCGAGCGGGCCGGCATCTTGGCTGCCGTTGCCATTTCCGCTTATGTGCTGCAGCCGCTCGGCAATCCGGCCGCCGGTCTTTTCGTGCATTACCTCGGGCAGTTCCTGCTCGCTTTGCCGGTAGTCGCGTTGCTGGCGTGCCCCTGGCTCGTACGCCGGACCCGGCGCGGATTGCAACGCGAAGCCGAACGTTTCCACGGAGGTGATCCATGTCCAGAGTAGCAAGCCGCAGCGATTCGCCCCGGAACCGAGTGGAGCCGGGCGATGCCGTACCGGACAGCCGCGCCGAGGGCCAGTTCCTGTCGCAGGCGCAGGTCCGCGGTGAGCGCGCCGAGCGATCAAGCGAGATCGCCTCGTCCGGTCACGCGCAAAGCCGCGCACGCGCGCGTGCACAGAACAAGTCGGCGAGCCGCGATGCGCCCCAGCGCCTGCTCATTCCCATCGATGCGACCGAGCGCTCGCGCTGGGCGCTGCGCTATGCGCTCGCGCGCCGCGACCCACCGGTGCACGTCGACCTTCTGTTCGTGGCCGAGCCGGTCACGAGCCTCGAAGTGTTGCGCTTTCGCACCCAGGCCGACATCGCCGACTTTCAGAACAAGTCCGCGCAATGGCTGCTCGAGGACGCCGCGCAGCCGCTGGAGGCCGCCGGCTTGTCGGTCAAAGGGCATTTCCGCGAAGGCGATGTGGCGTGCCAGATCGTGGAAACTGCCGAGCAGCTCGGCGCCGATGCGATCGTGATGCCGCCCCCCCATCCGCTCTGGCTCAATTTCCTCACCCGCGGCATCGTGCGCAAGGTGCTGCGCCGGACCGGCGCCACACCGATCGTTCACGTCGATCGCGACGGGCAGGCCATCGAGCTTCGCGCGCCCGTTTCCGTCTCGCGCTAGCGGAGCTTCCGCCCGACCCGTGCCAGCCGGCTTCTGCACGGCGGAAAGTCGCCTCCGGCCATAGCGGCCTTTCCCCATCGGGCTTTTCATTGCCGTGGTGATCGAGGACCGCGCCCTGCTATTGGCCTGGTGCGGCGATAATGGGTCCGCAGCGGCTGGGTCGGCCCGTATCGGAGCAACCTGATTGCCACAGTTGCGTGCCAATCGCGGTACATTTCAGGCGCTGCAGTTGCTAGGGTGCTCGCTTCGAAGGACAGATGGTCGCGGGGCGTCCGCGAAGACCAATATTCGTTCGACTGGGCGCGCACCCACTTGCGCCGCGTTCGGCGACCGTCATGGAGACTGGATGGCCCAAGCGGTAGGCGTGATCGGACTCGGCGTCATCGGCAGACCAATCGCCGAGCGCATCCTGGGCGCGGGCCATCCGCTCGCCGTCCACGACATCCGGCCCGAGCCCCTTGTCGAGCTCGGCCGCGCGGGCGCCGTTGTTTGCTCGTCCCCGGCGCAGGTCGCCGAGCGCAGCGATCTCGTCATCAGCCTGGTCGTCGATGAAACGCAAACCCACGAAGTTCTTTTCGGCGCGCGCGGCATCGTGCAATCGGTTCGCCCAGGCACCGTAATCGCGATCGGCAGTACGCTCGGCCCGCTGCCGCTACGACGCATGGGTTCGGCGCTGCACGGACACGGCTGCGATACCATCGACATGCCCATCAGCGGCGGCTACATCGCAGCGCGCGAGGGAAAGCTCAGCTTGATGGTGGGTGCAGCGCTGCCCGTGCTGGAGCGCGCGCTCCCCGTATTGCGTACGTTCGCGAACGTCGTCATTCATGCGGGCGATATCGGCGCCGGTCAGGCCGCCAAGCTTGCGCATCAGCTCGTGCTGACGATCAACGCGATGGCCTTGCTGGAAGGCCTGTCGCTCGGAGCCGCCGCCGGCGTGGATCCAGCGGTGCTCAAAAGGATCATGCAAAGCGGATTGGCGGGCAGCACGGTGCTGCAGGTGTGGGAGGAGCTGGGTCCGCGCTGGAAGAAGATGTTCGAAGCGACGCCGCCTGGCGTGACGCCGCCGAACCTGCGCAAGGATTTGCATAGCGCGCTGGCGCTCGCCCACCAGCTCGGCGTGCCGTTGTTCCTCGGCACCCAGGCTTCATTGATCGCGGACTCGGGCATTGCAACCGGACACGACAACCCCGCACTCTAGGGAAAAGAGCCGCCGCATGGGCGCGCGCGCCTACCTTGCGGCCATGGCGGCCGCGGCGTTGCTGCCCGTGCTGCTGGTGGCCGGGTTCGTGCTCAACAACCTGCTCGATGCGCAACGCTCGGCCGCGACCCGTGGCGTACTGGAGTCGGCCCGCGCAATCTCGCTCGCAATGGATCAGGAGCTGGCCACTGCGGAGACGGTCCTGCGCGTGCTGGCGACATCGGCCTACTTGTCCAAGGGCGACCTGGCGCAGTTCCGGCAGCAAGCGATCACTGCGCGCACGGGCGATGGCGTATTCATTGCCTTGTACGGCGAGCAAGGACAGCAGCTCCTCGATACGCGCGTCCCGATCGGCGCTGCGCTCGAAGCCTATGCCGATCCGGAACGCCTGCGCGAGCTGCTCGCCGGTACGCAGGCCCGGGTCTCGAGGCTGCATCGGTCGCGCGACGGCAAGGCGCTCACCGTCATCGTGGACGTGCCGGTCGTCGTCGAGGGTGAGCGTTACCTGTTGTCGCAGATCTATACGGCGGCGCATTTTCAGCGCGTGCTTGCGCAGCACAAAGTGCCGGACAGCTGGATCGTCGGCGTACTCGATACCGACCATGTCACGATCGCGCGCAGTCACCGCGTGGGCGAATTCGTCGGCAGACCCGGCGCGGACATGCTGCGCAAGGCGGCAACCGAGGTCGCAGAGGGACAAATCCGCCACCCCAGCCCGGAAGGGATCGAGGTTTACGAGATCTTCACGCGCTCCCCGCGCTCGGGCTGGCTGATCTCGATCGGAGTTCCGGCGGAGGCGCTCGACGCCGTTGCCGAGCGCGCCGTGGGCACGGCCGCGCTCGGTACGCTGGCGGCGCTCATGGCGGCGGCCGTCATCGCATTCGTTCTAGGCCACCGCCTCAGCGGCTCGATCCGCGACATCGCTCGAGCTGCCTCCGCCCTCGGACACGGCGAGCCGCTGCCGCCCTACCAACCTTCTCTGAAGGAGATCGACGCCTTGCGGGCCTCGCTGGAAGAAACGCATGCGGTGCTCGAACGCGAAACGGAAGGACGCGCGCGCGCCGAAGCCGAGCGCCTGCAGTTGTTCGAGAGCGAGCAGGCGGCAAGGCAGCTCGCCGAGGAGCAGAACCGGGCGAAGGACGAGTTCCTCGCGATGCTCGGCCACGAGCTGCGAAATCCGCTGAGCGCAATCAGCGGTGCCGTCGCCCTGATGAAAGCTCCGAGCGCGCAAGAGCAGCACCGCATGCATGCGCGCGAAGTAATCAGCCGCCAAGTCCAGCACCTGAGCAGGGTGGTGGATGACCTGCTCGACCTGAGCCGCGTCATGACGGGCAAGATCATCCTCGACTTCAAGCCGGCGGATCTGGCTCAGATAGCGGCCAACTGCCTGGCCGCCATGCGAGCGGCGGGCCGCGTCGGCGAGCACGAAACGAAGGTCGACCTGCAGCCGACCTGGGTTAACGGCGATCCTACGCGACTGGAGCAGATCATCGGCAATCTGCTGTCGAACGCATTCAAGTACACGCCACCGGAAGGACACGTCGAGCTCGAGGTCGCAGCCGATGGCGCTGATGCGCTCTTGAGCGTGCGTGACACGGGACTCGGCATCCCGAAGCGCCTGCTGCCGCACGTGTTCGATGTGTTCGTGCAGGGCGATCAGTCGCTGGAGCGTGCGAAAGGCGGCCTGGGAATCGGGCTCGCGCTGGTGCAACAGCTGGTGCATCTGCATGGCGGCAGCGTGCGGGCGGAAAGCGCCGGCGATGGGCGCGGCAGCACATTCACCGTGCGGCTGCCTCGCATCGCACCGCCGGACGCGGACAGTGCCGCCGCGGCGGCGAGCGCCCCGCTGCGTCGTCGACTGCGCGTGCTGGTGGTGGACGACCACGAAGACTCGCGCACGATGCTGCGTCTCTTGCTCGAGCAGACGGGGCATGAGGCCGTGGAAGCGGTCGACGGCATCGACGGCGTACAGCTTGCGCTTTCCTGCCGGCCCGATGTCGCCATCATCGACATCGGGCTGCCCGGGATCAACGGCTACGAAGTCGCGCGTCGCCTGCGAAAGCTGCCGACCGCGGGCGCGATCGGCTTGATCGCGCTCACCGGCTATGGCCAGGACGAAGACCGGCGCAGGGCGCTGCAATCGGGCTTCGACCGCCACTTGGTCAAGCCAGTGGATGCCGAGCGACTCACCCGGGCGCTGGTGGAGGTCACCACAACCCCTGGCCGGCCTGCGGCTTGATCAGTGTGCTTCGTTCCAGCCGGTGGTTTTCGCGCCTTCGGTGGCGATCAGAATGAATGCCATCACGCACGGCTCGGTGCCCCGGTTGTTCCAGTTGTGCAGGGTTCCACGCTGGATCACCACGTCGCCCGGCTTCAGGTGTACCTCGCCGTCTTCCATTTCCATCCACAGTTCGCCCGATAGACAGATCGCGTAGTCCACCGAATCGGTCTTGTGCCAGCGCGCCGCGTTGCCCGGCTCGTAGCGGCCGAACCGGAACACCGAGCCGCCCGCCAGGCTGGTACCCAGTTCCCAGGTGTTCGGATCTTCCTCGGTGGTTTCTGCCGGGAGTTTGCGCGTCGCCCACATGGGGATGTTGTCGAAACCGGGCCGCAGCTTGATGGGCACGATTTCGCCATCCCACTTGATGCAGCTCTTGCCCTCCTTGGTGAAGCCCGTCACGATCCGGCGTCCCGTTATCTTCATTGCGTTCTCCCGATTGGTTGATGCGGCCCAGAGGCCGGCTTGAGTGTAAGACGGTATCGAAGGATCGTCAGTCCGTCTTGGCATCGACGCCCGCCCGCTTGTGGGCCGCGATACGTGCATTGATTTTATTGAGCTTCGCAGGTCGGGTCCAAGCCGGAGGGGCGCAGCGGGGCAGGCACTGAACTTGCGGTAATGGTGGCATGGCTCATACCACCTATCGCTGCGATGTTTGCTCTTCGGAGATTCTCGGCAGCTTCCCGCTGGGCGCTCCGCGCGCGTGCCTGATCTGCCGATTGAGTGCCGAAGAAGCACTGAGCACGGTCGCAGAGCCCCGGGCGTCTTTCCGCGGGCCGGTGCTGTACCGCTCGCGGAGAAGCCGCTTGACCGGCCGGGGAATTACCGCCCTCTTGTCGCCGCGCTAAGCGCGGCTGCCTGCAAGCCAAACACCGGCTGAGCGTTGCGCATCAGCCGGCTCGATTTGTGACAACGGTTGTATTCGAGAGCTTGAGCTCGTCACCGGCTGAGCGTCGCGCATCAGCCGGTTTGATTTGCTTCGACAGCCTCGACTACGAGCCGAAATCGACCTCGATGACGCTCGGCGTGGCCGGCGTTTCCTGGCGGCTGAAAATCACGCGTGTCGTCGGATCGCGCTTGTTGTTGTTATCGATGTCGAACGTCACCTCGCGATAGATCCATACGAGCTTGGCGGGATCGGTTTCGTCGACCGCAGCGGGTTTCCCCACCTTGTCTTGAACTTCCGTCGGCGTCTTGTTCATCACCGTGCCCTTGAAGTCATCACGCGTCTGCACGGGCTGACAGCCTGCCAGAGCCAACATCGCGGCTGCGGCAATGCCGACTGCGGCGGTTCGAAATTTTCTTGCTGTAGCGAAACGTACCATTGCACCAACCTCGGTCTGCCGGGAAAACCGAAGTCTGGAGCACGCGCCTTACTCGAGCCTTACGCAGCGGTCGGCAGCATCCGCCCGAGGTTCGGGTCGAACGTGACGATACGCCATCTCATACACGTCGAACGTTACTTGAAAGTGCAGGGCGCGGAACCGTACGCGCTCGTCACGCGCCCGAAATGTTGTAGTGGGTCCGGCTGGATTCGAACCAGCGACCAGTGGATTATTAGTTGAAAATCAACGAGTTATAAACGACGAAATGGCCCGCCCGCAATCGCTTACGCTCGCCCGGAATCGCTGAGATCGTCACGAAATCCCCACGTTGTTATTTCGGCTCATCTTGATACTGGCAGGTTGCGGATTCGTATTCGAGTCGGTCCTACGACGGTAAGGGATCGCACGAGACGTTCGGCGTCCTGTTGAACCAAGCCCAGAATCCGACTCGGCAATTCCGAGCGCCGAGGCGCTGGGAAACGGATGTAGACGACGCCACTCGATGCGTGCGCAGCCGCAAAGACCAATCGGCCGAAATCGCGATCCTCAGTCAAGAGAATCCGCTCCTCCGACCGCGCCAGCTCGATTACCCGTTCGTCGGGCGCCCCGGGTGCGCGCTCGACTACCGCAACGACATCGTAACCAGACCCGCGCAGCGCGCGCACGACCGAGAAATCACAGCTCTCGTCCGCGAGAAACCGTAACACCCCCGTGGATCTCCGACGGACGTTGGGTGTCGTCAGATGATCTCTTCGTGCGCGAGGGCATCCGCTGCGTAGGTCATGGCGGCGCGGATATCGTCGACAGTGAGGTTTGGATAGGCATCGAGTAGGTCGCGCTCGGACGCTCCTTCCCCGAGTTTTCTCAAGAGGAGCTCGACCGGAATCCGCGTGCCCTTGATCACGGGCTTACCCAGCATGATGGCGGGATTGATTTCGATACGGTCGCTAGCGCTCATGGTCTTATCTCACTGCAATGCCGCATGGCGGTGACACGGAAACCTAGACTCATGGTATAGGCTGCCGTCGGTAAGAGCAATCCTGCTATCCAGCCTACCGCTCGAAGACACGGACCCCGGCCGCCTATCGGCTCGCCCAGAACTGACGGACTGGCTGATCGGCAGCCCGAGCCGACCGCTCGCTCGGTCTGCGTTCCCTGTTCCCCTTCCGGCACGCCCTACAGCACACGGGAGGCGGTAGTGGGGAAGTCCATCAAATAGCCCGCTCGCCAGTGCATCAAGAAGCGAGATCGTGCTCACCTCCGCATGGTCAAAGTAGGAGTCGCGTAGCCCACATTAGCGCGGGGTGGATTTAGAACTTATCCGTAAATAGTATACTGCCATTCCGAGCCGCCTGTGATGCGGCGACGGGGAAACGCGGCGATGGCAAAGAAGCGACCGGCGAAGAAGCGAGTGGCCTCCTGG
>WHTS01000098.1 GCA_009377585.1 Betaproteobacteria bacterium | reverse complement strand
CGGTACGTTACGATCTCAAACGAGCGTCCGCACAGCGGGTGAAACGGATGGGTAACATGCAATCGTCTTACTGCACCGTTGTCATCAGGTGCAGTGGACGATAAAGGCCAAGGCGTATGTCGATACCTTCATGCGCAACATCGACTGGAAGCCCTTTTATACGCGCTACGAGGACGCGGCGAAGGTCACCGGCTTGCGGCCGCTGGAGCAGCCGGAATTCGGCAACGTGCCGTCGGTCGGGGTCGAAGAAGTCAAGGCAATGTTAGATAACGGCACACCGCTCCAGGTCGTCGATGCCCGCCCGCGGGCTTCGGGTTTTCCGGTCACCGGAAATCATGCAAGGGGCCACGTGGCGAGACCCGGAGCGCATGCAGGAATGGGTCGGTGAGCTGTCGAAGTCGGACCCGGTGGTCGTGTTCTGCGCCTACGGCTTCCACGTCGGATGCAAGACTGCCATGAAGCTGCGGGATCTCGGCTTCGACGCGAGCTACATGACGGGCGGTCACTCGGCGTGGAAGGCAATCGGTGCCCCGACCGAGCCCTATTCCCCGGCGTAATCCACGAGTGCATATCGCTGACATCGGGACATTGGGCTTGCGATGTTCTAGCGGGCGCGTCACATGGGGCCTGCGGCGCTGCGCTCGCCACTTCGCCGTCGGCATGGCTGGGTGCGGTGACGCCAGTACAGGCCTCGGCATTGACCGCGGCCTACGCGCCGGTGTGTTTGAGCCCCCATTACTCAGTGATCAGACGCCTTCGCCTCGTGCGTTGACTAGAAGGCGCGCGCTCGCACATAATTTCACCGAACCTCGCGGGGATCCCGACAGTCTCCCCGCCATTCCAAGATTCCCGGCTCTCGGGGAGTCCAAGCGCTGTCTTCGTGTGCATTGCACGCGGAGGATTTGCATGGACTCAGGAATATTCACCGCTGCTTCTCATATGCTCGTCGCCTTTATCGCGGCGCGCCGTTCGCTGCGTTCGTGCTGGACCCACCGAGAATTGAGCGCCCGACGTGGGCAGCCGACGCAATCGCTCATGCTTGATCCACGCAAGAGCACCGGCGAGCATGGCTCTTCCGCGCCGCCTCGCATGTGGGGCTGCTACCCCATCCAAGCAAATCGTCAGGGAGAACGATAGCCGTGAGCGCAACTGCACAACCCGCGAAGCAAGACTTGGAGCGAGACGTCGCGGCGGCACCCGTCGCTCCTACGTTCATGCAGGCCTTTTGGTTTTGGCTGAAATTAGGCTTCATCAGCTTCGGCGGCCCCGCCGGCCAGATCTCGGTCATGCACCAGGAGTTGGTCGAGAAGCGACGCTGGATTTCGGAGAATCGGTTTTTGCATGCGCTCAACTACTGCATGCTGCTGCCCGGTCCGGAGGCGCAGCAGCTCGCGACTTATATTGGCTGGCTGCTGCATAGAACCTGGGGAGGAATCATCGCCGGCGGGCTCTTCGTGCTGCCGTCGCTTTTCATCCTGATTGCGCTCTCCTGGATCTACATCGAATTCGGCGAAGTACCCGTCGTCGCGGGCATTCTCTATGGCATCAAGCCCGCCGTCACCGCGATCGTGGTGTTTGCCGCATACCGTATCGGTTCGCGCGCCCTCAAGAACGGCTACCTGTGGGGCATCGCTGCGGCGGCCTTCATCGCGATCTTTGCGTTCAACGTGCCGTTTCCCGCGATCGTCATCGTGGCGGGCATCATCGGTTACATCGGCGGGCGGCTGCGACCCGACAAATTTGCCACCGGAGGCGGCCATGGCGCCTACAAGAAAGGCTATGGGGCCGCGGTGATCGATGACCATACGCCGACGCCACCGCACGCGCTGTTCTCGTGGCTGCGCCTTGTCAAAATAGCGCTCATTGGCATCGTGCTTTGGGGCACAGTCATCGGCGCTCTAGCGCTCGCCTACGGCTGGGAAGGTACGCTCACCCAGATGGGATGGTTCTTCACCAAGGCTGCTCTGTTGACCTTCGGAGGCGCCTACGCGGTGCTGCCCTACGTATACCAAGGGGCGGTAGGCGACTATGGCTGGATCAGCGCCACGCAAATGATCGATGGCCTGGCCCTCGGCGAGACGACACCAGGACCGCTCATCATGGTGGTCGCCTTCGTCGGTTTTGTCGGCGGATGGCTCAAGGAGATCTTCGGCCCGGACGCTCTTTTCCTGGCGGGCGCAGTCGCGGCGACCGTCGTTACGTACTTCACCTTCCTTTTCAGTTTTCTCTTCATTTTCGCGGGTGGGCCGTTGGTCGAGTCGACGCACGGCGAGATCAAGTTCACTGCGCCGTTGACCGGAGTTACGGCCGCCGTGGTCGGAGTGATCCTCAACCTGGCGGTGTTCTTCGCATGGCACGTCCTGTGGCCCGAAGCGAGCGAGACGGCCCCTTTCTCCGGGCGGTTCGAGTGGGCAACCCTCGTGATCGGCGTCGCCGCATTCATCGCGCTATTTCGCTTCAAGCTCGACGTCATGTTGGTTCTCGCCGCATGCGGTGTGGCGGGGCTCGTCTGGCAATTCTCGAAACCGATCCTCGGAGGTTGATCATGCCCTACGTGATGAAGCCTTTGGCCTGCAACCCTAGCGCACTCAAGGGACTTTCCGAGAAGCTCGTAGTGAGTCATTACGAGAACAACTACGGTGGCGCGGTGAAACGTCTGAATGCGATCGAAGACTCACTCTCGACGCTGGACTTCGCTGCCGCCCCAGTCTTCACGGTCAACGGGCTGAAGAGAGAGCAGCTCATCGCCATGAACTCCATGATCCTGCATGAGCTCTACTTCGCCGGCTTGGGTGCATCGGACATGCCAAAGAGCGTGCGTGATGCGCTGGTTCGAGATTTCGGCAGCGTCGAACGCTGGAATTCTGAGTTCGTTGCAATGGGCAAGGCCCAGGGCGGTGGCTCGGGCTGGGTGCTTCTGACGTACTGGCACCGAGATGGCAAGCTGGTCAACCAGTGGGCAGCGGACCACACCTGCAGTGTCTCGGGAGCGACTCCCGTGCTGGCACTGGACATGTACGAGCACTCTTACCACATCGATTACGGTGCAGCGGCGGCGAAGTATGTCGACGCGTTCATGCAGAACGTCCGTTGGGAGGAAGTCGATCGCCGCTTCAGTGCCGCGCAGCGTACCGCGGTCGCATTCCAGGGAGGATAAGCCGCCATGGTCCTGGAAACCCTTGGCTACATCGACTTGCCGGAGCACCGCGGTGCGGGTGGCTTCGACCATGCCGACGTCCACTCGCCCTCCGACCGGCTCTATGTCGCGCATCCTGGGAACGACGCCATCGATATCATCGACTGTGCAGCCGGCCGATACCTGGAGTCCATCCCAGGACTCAATGCTGTCGCAGGCGCGCTGGTTTCGGAAGCCCGTGGCCTGGTGTTTACCTCCAACCGGGGCGAGAACACGGTTGCCCTCTTCGCGGTTGGTGCGGAGCGCGAGCTGACCAAGATCCCGGTCGGATTGAAGCCGAACGGGCTTGCATTCGATTCGGATCGTGGGCTCTTGATCGCGGCGAACGTGGGCGATCCGCAAATTCCGGGCTCGCATACGGTGTCGGTCGTGGATGTCGAGCGGCGGATCAGGATTGTCGAAATCCACGTTCCCGGTCGAACGCGCTGGTGCATCTACGATCCCGTGCGCGATAGATTCTTCATCAATATCGCGGCGCCAGCACGAATTGTCGCTGTTAATCCGCGAGAACCGACCCGCGTAGATAGGGAATACGAGATCCCTGCTGCGGGGCCGCATAGCCTGGATCTGGATCCGGTGAGCGGCCGATTGCTGTGTGCCTGCGATGCAGGCTTATTGGTCGCGATCGAAGCATCATCCGGTCGGGTCTTCGGCGAGGTGCCTTTGAGCGGCCCGCCGGATGTCGTCGTCTTGCAGTCCCAGAGCCGCCGTCTCTACGTGGCGATCGGCGAGCCCGGGGTGATCGACGTCGTTGATGTCGATTCCATGCGACGCATTGGCGTGATGCCAACCGAATCGGGTGCGCACACGCTGGCCCTCGATCGGAAGAGAAACACAGTCTACGCATTCCTGCCTGGAACGCATCGCGCCCAGGTGTTTCTCGAAACCATAAGGAGGTCGTCATGGCGACTGACTGCAGACGTTCCTGGTTCGAACACGCAAACGTTCGGAGGCTGATGATGACGGCAAGCGCAAGTCTGACTGTTCTGGGGGCATCGACCGCGTGGTGCGATACCGCGAACTTCGATCGGGACACGGCAGCTAGCCCGCCCAAGGGCTGGTCCTGTGGTGTGACGGGTCGAGGTACACCGAAGTGGCTCGTGGAGGCGGACTCGGGTGCGCCGAGCGGACCCCATGTGCTCAAGCAGTCGGGGTCGGGGGCCTTTCCCTGGTGTGTCGTGCAAGGCAGCGCTATCGCAGACGGTTTCGTGGAAGTGAAGTTCAAATCTATTTCCGGAAAGGAAGATCAGGCGGGTGGGGTGGTCTGGCGCTGGAAAGACGGCGATAACTACTATGTCGCCCGCGCGAATGCGCTGGAAAACAATGTTTCCCTGTACTACACCGAGCGCGGCCGTCGAAACACATTGAAGTACGTCGATGCGCCCGTCGCTCTCAATGCGTGGCATACGCTTCGTGTCGAGCATCAGGGGGCACGAATCAAGGTCATGCTCAATGGCAAGACGTACATCGAGCTCGAAGATAAGCACATCTCGGGTCCCGGGTCCGTCGGCGTATGGACCAAGGCGGACAGCGTCACGGCATTCGATGATTTTGCCTTCGGCGGCACGACGGGCCGCTGAAGCATGCTCAAGTTGAGCACCCGCAAGCGGCCGCGACTTCAAGCGTGTGTTCGAGGCACCTGGTTTTGCCTCATGATCATGCTGGCGCTCGCCCAGGCGCCCTCCGAGGCGCAGACCCTTCCTAAGGTTCAGGAAGTGGGCCGGGGCACCTACGCCATCATCGGCGACCTCGGGCCGCAACGGTTCGAGAACGAAGGATTGAATGCGAACCTCGGATTCGTGATCGGCTCTGATGCGGTGCTCGTGATCAATACGGGACCGTCTCGGCGAACCGGTGCGGCAATCCTGGAGGAAATTCGCCTGATCACCTCGAAGCCGGTCCGCTGGGTGGTCAACCTGAACGGCCAGAGCCACTACTGGTGGGGCAATTCGGCGCTGCTCGGTGCCAAGCCGACATTCATTGCGCATCCTGAAGCGGTGCGCCTGATGAAGGAGCAACAGGAAGATCAGCGTGCGCTGTTGCGCAATCTACTCAAGGAGCGGTTCCAGGGGTCAGAGCCATGGGTCCCGGATCGCGTTGTTCAGGATCGACTGACCCTCGATCTTGGTCAGCGAAGGATCGAAATTCTTCACCTAGGGGCGGCTCACACCCCGGGGGATCTGGTGGTCTGGATACCCGGTGAACGAGTCCTCTTTTCCGGCGACATCGCCTACACGCAGCGGCTTCCAGCAGTTTTGCCAATCAGCCGAACGAAGGGCTGGCTGGAAGCTTTTGCACGGATCGAGTCCCTGCAGCCGGAGCTCATCGTTCCCGGTCACGGCGCACCAGCCACTCTGGCTCAGGCGCATCGCGACACACGGGACTATCTTGCTCACTTGAGAGCGGAGTCGAAACGCCTTTTCGAAAGCGGGGCCGGCCCTACCGATGCAGCGGATCGCATCGACCAATCCCGCTGGCAGCATCTCGAAAATTTCGCCGAGCTGCATCGGCGTAACGCAGGCATGGTGTTCCTTGAGATCGAGCGCGAGCTCTTCTAGCCTCCTGCACGCCGCCGAGGCAGAGAATCGGTTCGTCTCGCGGCGCTTGCTGCTGAGCCGAGGGCTGCGCGCGTTCGCCGACGGCTATGTCAGCTTGTTGCTTCCGATCTACCTCCTGAGCCTCGGCCTGAGCCCCTTTCATGTCGGAGTTCTCGCGACCGCGACGTTGCTCGGTTCCGGTGTGCTGACACTGGGGGTGGGGTTCTACGCGCACCGCTTCAAGTACCGGACCTTGCTCCTCGCAGCCGCAGCCCTGACGGTGGCTACTGGGGTGGGTTTCGCCACAATCACCGACTTCTGGCCGTTGCTGTGTATTGCGTTGGTCGGAACGGCGAATCCTTCACGGGGCGACGCCAGCGTATTTCTACCGCTCGAGCACGCGGTGTTGTCGGGTCACGTGGATGACGCCGAACGAACGGCCGCGTTCGCTCGCTATAGCCTGGTCGGGTCGCTGGTCGGCGCGTTCGGGTCGCTCGCTGCCGGAGCTCCGGACCTCCTTGTGGCCAAGGCGGGAGTCGACCCGAAGGGAGCGCTGCAGGCGATGTTCTTTCTTTATGCAGCGATCGGCGCATCCGCTGCGCTCGTATATACGACCTTGCCGAAGGAAGGGCATGCAGCTCGGCGGCGGGCCGCGCCGCTGAAGAAGTCCAAGTCCATGGTTTACAAGCTCGCGGCGTTGTTCAGCCTGGATGCGTTCAGCGGCGGTCTCATTCTGGACTCGATGGTTGTCCTCTGGCTGTACCAGAAGTTTGAGCTTTCCACCGCCGTCGCGGGCACGATCTTTCTGTGGGCAGGGATTTTGTCCGCTATTTCCTATCCCATAGCGGTGCGGATCGCTCGCCGGTTCGGGCTGGTGAATACCATGGTCTTCACGCACATGCCCTCTAGCGCATTTCTGATCCTCGTGCCGTTCATGCCAACCCTGGGCTGGGCCATTGCGATGCTGCTCGCACGCAGCGCCTTGTCGCAGATGGACGTGCCGACCCGGACATCCTACGTCATGGCGATCGTTCCGCCGGAGGAACGACCCGCAGCCGCAAGCGTCACCACGGTGCCGCGCACCCTCGCATCCGCCGCCGGTCCGCTCGTAGCGGGTTATCTGCTGGCGATATCGAGCTTCGGGGTGCCCCTAATCGTGGCCGGGTGTCTGAAGATCACGTACGACTTCATGTTGCTCTTCACCTGCCGTAATGTGAAGCCCCCGGAAGAGCTGACATAAGTGGGTGAGAGGGGAGTTCTCAAGGGTTTTTAGTGTCGATGCCTATGATGTGCATCAGGATAATGCTCATGGGAATGGGTTAGAAGCTCGTGCCGATGAAGGTGCCGGTGCCGCACGCCCGGTTCAATCGGTTCATCATGGGCATGTTGGTGATGCGCATCATGCTCGTGCTCGTGCTCGTGTTCGTGCTCCATTGCTTCATGACGATGCTCATGAAGGTGCCGCTCGGTGAGGTGGAGCCACACACCCACGCCCATCAGTAGCGCGGCGATCCCCAGCGAGACCCTGATCGGTTCGCCCAGAAATGTCACCGCGATTACGGCTCCCACGAACGGTGCCATCGAAAAGTACGCGCCCGTGCGCGCCGTACCCAGATGTCTAAGCGCAATGACGAACAGAACGAGACTGACGCCGTAACTCAGGAGCCCGAGCACCCCGCCCGAGAGCATCGCGAGAGCCGTGGGAACGGCGGCACCGGAGGCGAAGGCGATGGCGACGTTCGTGATGCCGGCGGTCAACCCTTTCACCATCGCGACGAAGGTGGCGTCGGCGAGAGAGACGTTGCGGGTCAGATTGTTGTCTACGGCCCAGGCAAAGCATGCACCGATGATCGCAATGGACGGCCAGAGAGAACCAGGATCTCCTTCCGGAGAGCCGCCCGGTTGCCAGGTAAGCACGACTGCCCCCGCTACGATGCACGCCATGCCGAGGGCAATGCGGCAATCGAAATTCTCGTGAAACACGAACCAGGCGAGGAGAGCCGTCAAGACGCCTTCGGCGTTGAGGAGGAGAGAAGCGGTGGCGGCCCCGGTGTGGGCGAGCCCCCACATTAGGAGAACCGGACCGACCATACCGCCGAAAAAAACCGCTCCGGCGAGCCAGGCGACATCATTGCGGGCGAGACGGACGGTTGGTCTGCCACGAGACCAGCGCCAAATGGCCAATCCGATTCCGGAGCCGAGGTACAGAACGCCAGCGAGCAGCCACGGGCTTACTGCGTCCAGCAGCACCTTGGCGAGCGGTGTTCCGGCCCCGAACAGAGCGGCAGCGGCCAGGGCCGCCGCGACTCCCGGGTCGCGTAGCAGGCTCATGTCGAGACGCTGGGGTAAAGCACGCTCGGTTCTTGAATCGAATGCCTACTTGAGGTTGAAGGTCAGTCGCAAGTCCTTCTGCCCCGGTCGCATGACGTTCACCGCGACGCGCACGCCGACTCCGCTCTTGAAGTTTCCCTTTGCCGCCAGCGTGTTCTCGTCGGTCGGCGCGAGCTTGACCGTAGTGCGGTCGTTGCCTGCGTAAACGGTCGCTTCGGCGCTTGCCTCACGCATCGGGACCGGCTTGCCGTGGTCCGATGCGTACAGGGTCATTGCATCCGGCTTCACGACCAGCTCGTATGTCACTTCTCCGACTTCACGCGCAACGCCACCGTAACGGGGCCCGTGCGAGTGGCCGTGTTCTGCAGCGAACAACGGCTCGGACATGAGTGCCGCGACCAGAATGAACGCGGCTGATGGACGGAACATAGGCTCTCCTTGAAGCGGTGGATCAATTATTCGAAGCGGACTGCGAAGGACTTGCCGGTCGGTTCCTCGCAGGTGCCAGCGGGTTTACCTGCGTAGGGCCATTCGAGATGGCAGTCCAAATTGGCACCGTCGTTGGTGCTATTGATCGTTCCGTATTGGACGACAGTCCAATACGGACGCGACGCTCCCCTCTCCCCCCGGGAGAGGGGTTGGGGGTGAGGGACGAGCGTGACATGAAATAGGGAACGCTCGATAAGTTGTGCGTCGGCGATCCATCCCAAGTGCCGCCGGTGGCGACCATGAATGTGATGCGAACGCGTCGTCTCGAAATCACCGGAATACGTCTTGCCCGCGTAGGTGACGGACAGTTTCTCCGGACCGTAGATATCGTGATGCAGCTGACCTGCATGGGCATCGCTCGGCACGAGCATGTACACATGCGGCCCGCACGCGGCGAGCAGTGAGGCGCCACCCAAGATAAGCACCAGTCTCCAGAGCGTCATATCAGGACTCCGTCGGTAGGATCAGAGCATCCGCTTGTCGCCGGTTCGGCGGGGGTTCCCGGGCGATCAGTGTGCGCACGGCGCCGAAACGCAAGTAGAGGGCGGGTACGACGACCATGTTGAGCACCGTAGAGCTAGCCAGCCCAAAGAGAATCACGATGGCCATGGGCGCCTGGATTTCGCTTCCCGGCTCGCCAGCGGCCAGCGCCAGCGGAACCAAGGCGAGCCCAGCAGCAAGTGCAGTCATGAGAATGGGAACAAGCCGCTCCTCGGCGCCGCAGGTGACCGCGAGAATGGTATCTCGAATCCCTTCGTGCTCCACCAGGTGATGAATGTGCGCGATCATCATGACGCCATTTCGGGTGGCAATACCGAAGAGCGTGATGAATCCGATGATGGAGGCCACGGACAGGATGCCGCCGGCGGCAAACACGCCGATGACGCCGCCAATCATCGCCAGTGGCAGATTGAGCATCACCAGCAACGCATCGCGCGCCGTGCCAAACGCGACGAAAAGCAATAGAAAGATTCCGGCGGTTACAACGGCACCTAGGATAAACAGCATGCGGGCGGCATCCTCGGCGCTTTCGAACTGACCACCGTACTCCACGTGGTATCCGGCCGGAAGCTTCACCCGCTCCGATACCTGGTTGCGAATGTCGTCGACCACACCTGCCAAGTCCCGGCCAGCGACGTTCGCCATCACCACCATCTTGCGTTGCACGTTTTCGCGGCTGATGTAATACGGTGCGCGGTCGTTACGAATGTCTGCAAGCGCCGACAGCGGTATCCGGCCTCCGGCGGGGGTCGTGATCAGCGTAGCCCGGATCGTATCGAGGTTGCCGCGAACGGCAGGATCGAAACGCACGGCGAGATCGAAGCTTGCCTGGCCCTGTTGAATTCGGGTGACCGGCAACCCGGCGAATGCGGCTTCAATCGCTTCGGAAACGTGGCGGACGCTCAGGCCGTGCCGCGCGAGTGCCACGCGGTCGAATCGCATCGTCAGGAACGGAATATCGCTTTGCTGCTCATCGGAGACATCGACGGCCCCCGGCACCACTTGAACCAGGGTTTTGATCTGCTCCGTAAGCCGGCGCAGTTCGTTCAGGTCAGGTCCGAAGATCTTCACCGCGATATTCGATCGGCTGCCGGAGAGCATGTGATCGATGCGATGGGAAATCGGTTGTCCGACGATCACCTGGGTGCCGGGGACGGCGGCGAGATCGGCCCGCAAGGCGGCGAGAAAGGCTTCCTTGCTTCGATCGCGCATCTCGAGCGTCACTTCCATCTCGGAGGCAAAGACGTCCATCGCATGCGGGTCGCCCTCCGCGCGGCCGGTTCGTCGCGCCGTGGCGAGGACTTCGGGATGGGAGAGCAGTATCTGCTCGACCATCTTGCCGATCCGGTCCGACTCTTCCAGCGCAGTCCCCGGTAAGGTCGAGGTGCTCACCGTCAATGTGCCTTCATTGAAATCGGGCAGGAAAGCGCGGCCGGCATAGGTCAATCCGAACAGGGACGCAGCGAGCGCCAGTGCACCGAGGACCGCAATGGTCTTCCAGCGCAGAACGGTCGTGCGCAGCATCCGCCGGTATCCGGCTTTGAGCGCATGGATGAATCGCGGTTCGACGTTTCGCTGCACGGTCCGCGAGCCGGGAAGTAGCAGCGCAGACAGAACCGGGGTGACCGTAATCGCCACCACGAGCGAGGCGGCGAGCGATACGACATAGGCTAAACCCAGAGGGGCCATGAGCCGGCCTTCGACCCCGGATAGGAAGAACAAGGGGAGAAAGACGAGCATGATGATGAGCGTGGCGAAGACGATGGAGCCCTGGATTTCCTTCGTCGCCTCGTACACCACGCGCGTGGAAGAAACTTGCGCCTCGGGCGCTTTAGCCCGGTTTTGCCGCAGTCTGCGCACGATGTTTTCCACCACGATGATCGCGTCGTCCACCAGCGCACCGAGTGCGATGGCCATGCCTCCCAACGTCATCGTATTGATGGTTGCTCCGAGCGCCTTCATCGCCAGGATCGCGGCGACCAGGGACAAGGGGATCGCGAGTAACGTTATGGCCGTTGCGCGAATGGAGAGCAGAAATGCAAAGACTATGGCAACCACCAGAATCACACCATCGCGCAATGCTTCCAGCAGGTTGTCGATCGAGACGGTGATGAAGTCCGCTTGCCGGAAGATGTGCCGCTCGATGCGCATGCCTTCCGGCAGTCCGGTTTGGATTTCCTCCAGGGTACGATCCAGCCGCTCGGTGAGATCGAGCGTGTTGGCGCCGGGCTGCTTCTGAATGCCCAAGATCACGGCCGGTTTGGCGTTGTGCGACCCGACGCCACGCTTCGGTGCGGCGCCGATGCCGACATCAGCCACGTGTCGCACGAGGATGGGCTGCCCCGCCCGTACCGCTATGGCGGTATTGGCGATGTCATCGAGCGAGGTGATCCGGCCGTACCCTTGGATCAGATACTGCTGGCCGGACGCAACGTAGAAGCCGGCGGAGGCATTCTGGTTCGCATCGCGCAGCGCCTGCGTCAGCTCGTCGAGCGTCAAGCCGAAGGCGGCGAGGCGATCGGGCTTGACGGTGACTTGAAACTGTTGCGTATCGCCGCCGATCACGAGCGCTTCGGCCACTCCGGAGACTGCAAGGATGCGGCGCTTGAGCACTTGCTCGGTGACCTTCCTCAGCTCCATTCCGGAGTGCTTGTCGGAGTGCAGCGCGATGAAGAGGATCTCCCCCATGATCGAGACAGCCGGTGTCATCGTGGGGGCAGGAATGTCGGCCGGAAGTGCTGCCCGCGCGATCTGTAAGCGCTCCGCGACCACTTGCCGAGCCCGATAAGGATCCGTACCCCATTCGAACTCCACCGTCACGACGGAAAGGCCGATCTTGGTCGCCGACCGGACACGGCGAACGTCCGGCGCACCGTTCAATGCCGATTCGATCGGCAACGTGACGAGGCTTTCCACGTCGGTCGGTGCCATGCCGTGAGCCTCGGCAACCACGGTGACGGCCGGCGCAGTGAGGTCCGGAAACACGTCCACCGGTGTTTTCGTCGCCTGCCATCCTCCCCAGGCGAGTAACAGAATGCTTGCCGCCACGACGAACAGCTTGTTGCGCAGCGACCATGCGATGACGTGTCCGATCATGGCAATGGTTCCGGCTCAGTGTGCGTGGCCGTGACCGATCTCGCCGGACCGGGTTGCAGCAAGCTTGACCAGGTAGGCGCTGCGGGTCACCACGCGCTGTCCGGCGTCCAGGCCGTCGAGAATCTCGATCCAGTCCCCATCGCGAGCCCCCGTGCGCACGGGTCGCCGCTGAAACGATTCACCACCGGTTTGCACGAACACGACCGCCACACCACTTTCGTCCACGACGGCGTCGGCCGGCACGGCAAGCACTGGACGAGCATCGCCCACGAATATGCGCGCCTTTACTGCCATGCCGATGCGCAACCCCGGGTGGGGTTTGGCGATCTCGAAGGTGACCGGGACGGTCCTCGTCGTCGAATCCACGAGCGCACCAGAGCCGATCAGCCGGGCGTTCTTGCCCACGAGCACCTGGAAGTCTTGCGTGATGCCATCGACCTGGAAGCCGGCACCGGTTGGTACGGCCACACGCGCCGCTTCGGACTCCGGCACTCGCAATTCAAGCCAGATCGTGCGGTCATCAGCGATGTGGAACAGCAGTTGTCCCTCCTGAATGAACGCGCCCGGCGAGACGCGTACATCGGCCATGGCGCCGGAGATGGGTGCCCGAAGCGGTATTCCGCCCTCGGCACCAGCGAACTGTCCGAGTCGTCGTTGCGCGGCTTCGTACTCGATGCGCGCCGACTCCTCGGTCGAACGGGCGGCGAGCAAGCGCTTCTCGGGTACGGCTTCGTCGCGGAAGAGCCCCTCCAGGCGGACGCGTTCGCGCACACTCTGGTCGAACTCTACCTTCGCTCTGCGCGCGGCCGCCTGCAGCGATGCAAAGTCGGTGTCGCCACCCAGGCGCGGCACGAGAAAAGCGAGGATCGTCCCTTTCTGCACGCTCTGTCCGATGTGCGGGAAGGCGCCTGCAGGCTGCACCTGGCCGGCGGCCTGGGCGGTGAGCAACGCTTCGCCATCCGGGCGAGCCCGCAATACGCCGGTAACCGTAATTGCGTTGCGAATCGGCCGCTTGCTCGCTTCGGCCACGGCGAAGTCGACTTTCCATTGCTGCTCCTTGGTGAAGCCGATATCACCCTCGGTGGAAACATCCACTGGTGCGTTTTCGGCCGCCTTGCGATCGGCGTACACGGTCACTGGGCCCACGAGATGTCGCACGGTGAAGTCCGGCATCGCGATCTCGATGGTCAGCTCGCGCTCGCCCGCGTGCTGCGGCGTCGCTTCGGGGCGGAAGATACCCGGCTGGGTCGGCGCTTGCGTGGCGAACCTTTCCTCGGGCTGGCCTCCCCCGGTGAGAATTGCAGTCACTTTGCCCGCTCGCACGGGGGCGAAGTCCTTCAACCGAGTGATATGAGCCGCGAATGCGGATGCCTCGCCGACCACCAAACGGGGAAACTCGACGAACAGCTCGGTGTGATCGGTAAAGTGGGTGATCTTCTCGGGTGCTGCACCATGCCCGCCAGTGGCATGCGCGTGCACGTCGACCTTTGCATGATCGCGTCCTTCTTCGGCGCAGCCGACGAGAATCAGTAATACGCCGAGAACCAATGCAGGGCAGTAATCAAACCGATACGTTCTCATTCGGAGCTCCCGGTTTGCAGGTCGTACTCGATGCGCGCCGAGCGCGCTTTCCATTCCAGATCGAGCGCTGTCGTTTCGGACTCGAGCGCGCCACGATAGGCATCGAGCAGCTCGAGAATGGTCGACTCGCCGCCGCGGTAAGCCGCTTCCGCGATTCGCAGCAACTCTGGCGTGGTGGCCAGAACCCGGGCGCGATAGTCCTTGGCCGCGGCTGTGAGCCGCTCGACCTGACGGTAAAGACCGCGCAACTCGCCTTCGGCGCGGTCGCGCGCCAGCCGGTATTCGGCGCGGGCACCGAGTGCTTCCGCTGCCGCCCGCGCCTCTCCCGCCTGCCCACGGTCGAACAACGGCAACGGCACTGAAAGCGTCAGCATGATCCCGTGCTCGCGGCTGATCCCGTTGTCGACTGACTTCGGTCCTATCCCGACGGTCACGTCTGGAATACGCTGCAGTGCCGCGGCGCGTCGTTCGAGATCTGCGGCCTGCGCACGCGCAGACAGGACCCGCAAGTCCGGTCGCTGATCGAGTCGCGCCAGATCAGCCTCGCGGGCGGGCGGCTGGGTGGGCAGCAGGCTTCCGGAGATCTGTCCCGCGGCGAGCTCCGGCGCGCCAATCAGGGCAGCTAGGCGTTCTAGCGCGCGGCCCAGCTCCGCGGATTCGATCGCGAGCTTCGCCCTTGCCCCTTCCCGCTCTCGGTAGAGCCGCCTGCGGTCGTACCCGGACGCTTCTCCCGCCTTCGCCAGCTTTTCGACCACGGCGTGCGCCCGGGTGAAGCGCTCGACCCATGTCTCGATTGCGCCAACGAGTTGCTGCTTGAGCAGCGCCTCATGGAATCGCTGTCGGATCTCGGCTGCGACTTCAGCGCGCCGCAGGTCGATTTCTGCCGTTGCGACCTCGACCCGGCGGCCGGCCGCGTGCTGGCTAAGTTCGCGTCGTCCCGAAAGCTGGAACGTCTGTGCGATGTGCAGACTTTGCTCGACCGAGCGCGGTGATCGGCCGGTCTGCTCGCGGCTGTAGCCGAGCGTTGGATTCGGAAGCTGGCCCGCACCGACCACATCGGCTTGAGCCGCCTCCACGCTCGCGCGCGCCCAGTCGGACAGCGCGGCCCGTGACAGCCCAAGACGCACCGCCTCGGCTTCGATCAGCGCTGTTTGTGCCCATGCTGCAGCAGATGGCAATACCAAGAGCAAGAGTAAGGGAAGGCGTCGCATCGGATTCCTCGTGACAACGCAACAATGGAACGAGGTCCGGCAGGGCGACATCGGGCGCTGCAGGAGGCAGCACCCGGAAAGTATGGACCCGCCGGCGCTACGAGCGCGCCGATGGAGGCCAGTCGAACAGTGGCGGGATATGGGAAGTCAAGGTAGCAGGCGGTCGGGCGGGCGGACCGCCCGATGGCGAAGCGCCGAGCGCCGACATGGCGTTCATCACAAGAGATGCCAGGATAGGATGATAGTGCCCGCCGGACTGGTCGGGCTCGCTTTTGTCTTGGCTGCTGGACTCGATGGACGGATACTCGGCTGCATATTCGAATCCGCCGTCCGGCTCGTCGTCCGCCGCTGGCGAGTCATGAGGGTGACCATGTTCGCCATGATGGTGACCATGTTCCCCGTCATGCGTGTGGAAACCGAGCACAGCGACATCGCCGTGCACATGGCCATCGATGCTGGCCAACGCAGTCCAGGTGAACTGAGCCGGTACGACGAGCATCAGCAGCATGGCGAGCAGACGGCGCATGGCCACCATTCTACCCGACTGTTGCGGGCTCCAAGGAGAGTCCACCGTGCGACAAGCCGGCGCATGCGGCGTGGTCGCGACTTCACTTCGGCCCGCGCTATGCATCACCCGTAAGCGTGCTCACCGGAGTAGAGTTGTAGCGGTCCGACGATAATCGACGCTGCGGCGCTGCCCCTGCTATAGATCTGCCATGAGCGACCGTCCTATGCAGCCTGCTCAACCCGCCCAGAGGCCGCCGGTTGCTGCGGTCAATCGGTACGACCGAATGGAGTGGGCCGGAGCGTTCGGCGATCTAGGAACGCTCATTCCGTTCGTGGTGGCCTACATCGGCATGGTAGGGATGGATCCGTTCGGAATCCTCTTCGCATTCGGTGTCGCTTTGATTATTTGCGGCGCCTACTATAGAACGCCGATGCCCGTTCAACCCATGAAGGCGGCAGGTGCTGTGGCTGCTACGCAAGCGGCTCAGACAGCGGTCATCACGCCAGCCGCGGTCGTCGGCGCCGGCCTTGCCACCGGAATCATCTGGTTGCTGCTCGGCCTGACCGGCACAGCTCGGCGCGTGGCCGCCTGGGTTCCGCATTTTGTCGTGACGGGGATCGTGCTCGGCCTGGGCATGGCCTTCATGATCGAGGGCATCAAGATGATGGCTACCGGATGGCTGGTCGCGGCCATCGGTCTCGCTGGGACGGTTCTGTTGCTGACGAATCGCAAGTTCCCAGCCATGTTCCTGCTGCTCATCTTCGGGGCCGCGTGCGGATTGATCGTCGAGCCTGCGCTCTGGCAAAAAGTTGTCGGGATCACCATCGAGTTCCGCGCACCGGGGTTCGCCCTGTCCGAGTTGACGTTTCATGATTTCCTTCTTGGCGCCGTGTTCCTCGCCTTGCCGCAACTGCCGCTCACCCTAGGCAACGCCATCATGGCTACCGCCGAGGAGAACAACCGGCTCTTTGCCGATCGCCCGGTCGATGAGAACGAGCTATCAAGCTCAACCGGAATGCTGAATCTCTTCGGTGCATCGGTCGGTGGAATACCGATGTGCCACGGGGCGGGAGGCATGGCCGGCCATGTCGCATTCGGCGCGCGCACGGGCGGCTCTACGGTGATCCTCGGAGTCGTCCTGCTCACGATCGCACTTTTCCTGAGCGGATCCATTCAGACGTTGCTCGGCATTTTTCCGATCGCGGTCCTCGGCGTCATCCTGTTTCTCACTGGAGCACAACTCGCGCTTGGGTCGTGCGATTTCAGCTCGAATAAGACTGAGCGCTTCATCACACTTGTAACGGCTGCCTTCTGCATCTGGAATGTCGGCATCGGATTTCTTGCCGGCATGGCCGGTGCCTACCTAAACAAGCGCGGACTGCTCAAGCTGTAGCGCTGTAGCGTCGCAGCAATCTTGAGCGCGCCGCCTTGTTGACCGCCCCGACGCTAAAGCCCGAGATCCGTGGCTATCGCGAGGCCCACGTAGACGCAATACAGAGCGAGCAGCACCCCGCCCTCGATTCGCGCGATGCGGCCCCGCCAGAGAAAGGCAATGATGAGTGCGAGCGAGAGCATCATGGCGGGCCAGTAAAACCACAGAACGGAAGCCTCTACCGCGAGCGGGTGAGTCATTGCGATCAGGCCCGCGTTGAAGAGCACAAAGAACAACACCGTTCCCAGAATGTTGCCGACGCTGATCTCCGCATGGCCTTCACGCGCAGGCGCGAGCATGCGCGGCACCTCCTCGAAGCTCACCGCGGCCGCCACGATGATCATGCCAAACCAGGTCACTTTCCAACCGAGTATCGAGAGCAGCTCCTTCACACTCCACTGAAATATTTCCGCGCCTACCACGATGGCGGCTGTCGCCCCGATGAGTAGCACGGGTGCCCACCACGCGGGTCGCGGGCGCAGCGCCTTGCCCACCTTGCGTTCATTAGGTTTCATCAGCGGATGGGTACACGCGGTGTGCACGACGTACGCAATGAGAATGATAGCCACCGCAAACAGAATCGCCCCGTCCAGCCAGGACAAAGTGCCATCCAGCGCGAAGAGGGCAAGCGGCACGGGGCTAAGGAAGGTGAGAACAAGGAGCCGCCGAGGCGTATCGGTCCGAAGTGGCGCAAGAACGGCGGTCGCGCCGACGGCAAAGGTCAGCAGGAAGATCGCTGAGCCGATGACGGTTCCGAGCGCAACGCTGGGCATCTGCCCCACGGCCCCCGCGATACCGACCGCAAGATTCTCCAGATCGATGCCACTCAAGATGTAGCCGAGCAGGAAGGTCGAGACGCCGAACGTTATGGACAACCTCAGAAAGCTTTCGGTGAGCTTCTCGGTGCCCTCGACCATCAACCAGATGCTGGCAACGAATGCGACGCCTGCCAAGAGCAGGCCTGCGGTATCCACGTCACCCTCCCTTCTTGCTTAGGAAGCGACCTATTTATCCGTCGTACGGTGCCGAATCGCGCGACGGCGGCAATAACTTTTTTACGTGCATCAATCTTGAAGTCAACACTTCGCGCCCTCGCGGGCATACTGCGACGGGCTGTCGTGCGCAATCGGGTCATGATGGTTGCATCGATTCGTGCCACAGCTGCCAAATCCTGACAAGCTCTGAGATGAGGGCAAGCAAGGCAGTGTTCCCGGACTGCTCACCTTTCTCAAAGTCGTGTTCGAGCTGTGCCATGAGGTTCGTTACGTGGGCGACACAGAGGATTGAATAGCCTTTGACGTCGGCCAAGGCATAAAGCGCGGCTGCCTCCATCTCGACGGCCAGCAGGTTCTCGGATCGCGCAAGAGCAATCGCTTCCTCGGTCTCACGAAAAGGCGCATCCGTAGTCCAGCTGCCGCCGATGACGGCATTGCCCAGGCCCTGCATGGCCTCCTGGGCGAGCGGCATCACAAGCTTCGGAATGTATGCGTACCGGGCAGGCGCCAAGTAGTGGTAGCTCGTGCCCTCGTCGCGCAAGGCGCGCTCGATGAAGACGAAATAAGGCGGCTTTCCCGACGGGACGATCTGCCCGGCCGATGTGACGCTGATCAGGAACTCGCAGCCGGACGCGAACAATTCCTCGGCGACCAGCACGGCAAAGGGCGCACCGACGGCACACCCAAGCACGCCGAGCGTTTCGCCCCCGAGCTCGATCTCATAGAGTTCGGTGTGATAACAAGCCCAATACGGACTGCGCCGTGCGCCGGTATCTCTCAGTTGCCGCCAGAGATCTCCGTCAGGATCGAGCACGCATATTCGCGGCACTTTTCCGAACGGGATGGACTTTTGGCGCCTTGCCTCGCGCAGCAGATTGCCGGGCGTGAAAACGGACGGTCTCGCATAGTGCTTGCGATCCAGAATCGGACTCGTCGGATCGGTCATCCCCGTCCTCCGATGCTCAGGCGTGCTCGATCGGAAGTCCCGCAAGCCTCCACTCGGGCAGCCCTGCTTCTAGGCGGCGCGCACTGCGGCCTCGCTTCCGTAGCAGGGCGACCGCGTCGTAGGACATCAGGCAGTAAGGTCCGCGGCAATACGCGACAACCTCCTTGCCTTTCGGCAGCTCCTTGAGCCGCTTCTCGAGCTCGCGCACCGGAATGTTGACCGCGCCTGGCAGATGTCCTGCGGCGAATTCTTCTGGAGGCCGCACGTCGAGTACGGTCACCAATCCCTTGCGCGCCCGCTCCAACAACTCTTTCGCCGGCACCGGTTCGAGATCATCCTTCTGCGAAAAGTAGAGCCGAACAATGCGCTCGATCTCGGCCAGATGTGACTCGCCCGCGCGGCTCAGGCTCGCGAGCAGATCCACGACCTCATCGCCGGCGAGTCGGTAAAAGACGTAGAGGCCCTCCTTGCGGCCCACGATCAGCCCCGCCTGGCGCAGCTTCTGCAAATGCTGAGAAGTATTGGCGACCGTCGTGCCGGTTAGATTCGCGAGTTGCTCGACGCTGCGTTCGACTTGCGCCAGAAGTTCGAGGTACTCGATTCGAAGGGGGCTCGAAAGCGCCGTGCCCACGCGCGCGAGCTGCACAAAGATGTCCCGTTTGGGGTTGGTTGACATCGTAAGTCCTACGGACTAGTATTCAATAGAACTATTGATTATAGCGTTTACTACTTACCTGTCTAGTGTACGGCCTTCGAAAGGCAAGTATGTCGGCCTCTTCCGCGCTCGGCACGTTTGAACCCGTCATTCGCCTAGGCGCGTTCTTTGGCATTTTCGCCGCTGTTGCGCTTTGGGAGGCTGTAGCAGCGCGCCGACCCCGCATACTGACGCGAGGCATCCGCTGGCCGAGCAATCTCGGGCTGCTTGTGGTCGATGTCGTGGCGTTGCGGCTGATCGCTCCGGGGGCGGCGGTCAACGTTGCCATCGCTGCGAACACCGGCGGTTGGGGTCTGCTGAATGCAGTCGCCTTGCCGGCGTGGCTCGACGTTCTGATCGCGGTCGTGGTACTCGATCTCGCGATCTATTTCCAGCACGTCATGTTTCACGCCATACCGACGCTCTGGCGGCTTCATCGCGTGCACCACACGGATCTCGATTTCGATGTCACGACCGGGATTCGGTTTCATCCCATCGAAATTCTCATCTCGACGATCATCAAATGCGCCGCCGTCGCGGCGATCGGCGCGCCCGTAGTGGCGGTTCTCGTCTTCGAGATACTGCTCAATGCGACCGCGATGTTCAATCACGCGAACGCATCCGTCCCCTCGTCCGTTGAGCGCTGGCTGCGATGGCTCTTGGTGACACCCGATATGCACCGCGTCCACCACTCCATCCGCTATAACGAAACCTCGAGCAACTTCGGGTTCAACCTGCCTTGGTGGGACCGGCTCTTCGGAACCTACAAAGCACAGCCCGAGGCGGGGCACGACGCCATGATCGTTGGCGTGGATGCGTTCCGCGATCCCCAGGAGAGTGCACTCTATCGGCTTCTTCTCCAGCCGTTTCGGACCACACCGGGGCGCTACCCCATCAACCGCCGCCAGGAAGTCGCATGAATCTTCGGGCGTTCGCCCGAGTGGGAATTGGCACCATAATCGCTGCCGGTGCGATTTGGACGCTGTTTGCCGGGCAGCCAGTCTCTCTCGGAACTATCGAGGCCAGCTTGCAAAGCCTCGGGCATTGGGCCCCGATCGTCTTTGTGGCTGGCTTCGCCGTCGCAACGGTGCTATTCATTCCTGGGTCGATCTTTGGGCTCGCCGGCGGCCTGCTGTTCGGCCCGTTGTGGGGGACGGCCTGGAATGTCATCGGTGGAACACTCGGCGCGATACTCGCGTTTCTCGTTGCGCGCTATATTGCCGGCGACTGGGTTGCCCGCAGGACACGCGGGCGACTGAAACCCATTGTAGAGGGGGCGGAAGCGGAGGGCTGGCGCTTTGTCGCCCTCACCCGGCTCGTCCCCATCGTTCCCTTCAATTTGCTCAACTACGCGCTTGGGCTGACGCGCATCCCCTTGTGGGCGTATGTGTGGGCTACGCTTGTTTGCATGGTGCCGGGATCCGCCGCATATGCATGGCTGGGTTACGCGGGCCGGGCCGTGATCGCGGGGGAGAACGGCGCCGTTCAGTATGCGCTGGGCGGGCTTGCGGTACTCGCGCTCGTCGTTTTTGCACCGCGCCTAGTCTGGCGAGTCCGAAAGGCTTCGGACGAATGGGTCAACGTGCCGGAGCTTCGGCGTCAGCTCTCGATGGCCGCGCCCGTCACAATCGTCGACGTGCGAGAGCCGGACGAGTTCGCCGGTCCGTTGGGTCACGTTCCGCACGCCCGCAACATTCCGCTCCCAGAGCTTCCGGCGCATATCGATACGTGCAGGGGGCCAAACAAGATCGTGCTTGTGTGCAGAACGGATAAGCGATCGGCAAAGGCTGCCGAGCTCCTGCGCGCAGCCGGTGTGGACCGGGTCCAGGTGTTACGCGGCGGAATGGAAGCATGGAGCAAGTACCGCGCGCCGGCGCCGCCAATAGTTCGGGCCGATATCACGGAGTGAGACTTGGTAAGCAATCGATCCCCTGAGGAAGTCTTTCGCGACCACCTCGCATTGCGATCGCGCTGTCGTCGAGGACGGGGTCGACACGTTCGTGATCAGGGATTCCCGCATCGCCTCCAATACCGTGCATTACACAGTTCAAGTTCGAATGCCCACGCACCCTGACGCAAAATCCGACTTCGGGTTGCTCAGCCCGTGGCGGGATAGCAAACGAATCGATGACGCCCAAGCGCAGGAACATGCCGAGCGGCTGGAGCTTCGCGCTCGAGCAGACGATGAAATTGCGGCTCGCGAGGAATATGTCGGCCTGCTGGGCGTACGGCCGGGGGAGCGGGTGCTCGAGGTCGGCTGTGGCAGCGGCGCGGTGACCCGGGCGCTGGCGAAGCGAATTACGCCCGGCGGACGGGTCATCGGAACGATGCGAGTGCCGCCCTGCTCACAATCGCTCGTCGACTTGCAGACGAAGGCGGTCTCGGTGAATGCGTCGAATTCAAGCAAGGCGACTGCCGCGACCTACCCTTCCCCGATCATACCTTCGTCCCATCTTGGGCACCAGCGCGAGCACCTGCGCCATCACCCGGTCACCGCCGCTCTCGCGCAGCAGTGCCTGGCGCAGTTGCTGTAGCGGCACGGGCAGGTCGGCGAACGGCGCCCCGTTGCGCAGCGCCCCGGGTTTGCGTTCCAGCAGCGGCACATAATGCTGCCAGTCGTACTGGGTGCGACCCTCGTCGGACAGGCGCGCGTGATCGGCAACCACCGCGTTGGCCATCACCACCTTCACCCGCGTCGGGTACAGCCGCGTATCGATCATCTGCCCTGCGTACTCGCACGGTACCGAGTAGCGGTTGCGTGCCATCGCCACCAGGGAAGTGCTCGACACGCGCGCCTGCCGCGCCACGTAGCCGTCGAACGCTACCGGCATCGGCATCAAGTGATCGCGCTCGTGCTCGAGCTCGAGCATCTCGGCAATGCTGAACGCCGAATGCTCCGGATGGCGCAACTCGCCCCACAACCGCCGACAGCGCTGACCGAGCCACGCGTTGAGCTCCTCCACAGTGCCCCAACGCAGCCGCGTCGCCTCCAACCACACCCGCCGACGGCTGTCCTGGACGTTCTTCTCGACGATGCCCTTCTCCCAGCCCGAGGCGACGTTGCAGAAGTCGGCCTCGAGCGGCTCTACACGCTCGATCAGGCCGGCGGGTTCTTTGTCACGCGTGCCAAGCGAAACCTCGATGCGCGACGCCTGTACTCGACAAAGGTGGATCGCAGCACCGGACTGCTCAGCGACCATACCATCGCGCTCAAC
>WHTS01000097.1:2686-23365 GCA_009377585.1 Betaproteobacteria bacterium | reverse complement strand
TATAAGAGCAGGACTGCGGCTACACCGCTGCGTACGGCCCAGGGAGACAATCCGCCATGTACTGTGCGACCTTGTTCGCTCGAGCATTTGAATTCAAGCGCTTTTGTTTGCGAGATTGTACAAGTTCAGTACCAGGACACCCCGTCTTCGGAGCAGGAAGGCAGTCCAGTTGGTTTCTGGGCGATATCGATCTGCTCGGTTCGGTGATTGCTCGTAATTGCCTCGGCTCTCGTATCGTAGGTTCAGTGATCGAGTCCCAGCGCCTCGCAACGCCTGAGCAGGTGTGTGCCCGTTGAGGCGGTAGCCGTTGATGGCGAGCACGAGTTCCTAGGGATGCCTCTTCGAGAACCCTTCGCGTTGATCTCGGGCGATACGGGTACGGGTCTCGAGGTTGCTACAATCTGGCGCCGCAACTCCACGACCTATAATAAAGGTGCGGAACGCCTCGTGAAAGGCGTCGCGGTGATACGCTAAGGTCTCGGAGGTCTTGGCGAAGTTGCCCCCGTCTGTGCAGGGGCAAGCCGCCTACTCTGTCGGAGAACCACTCTAAACGACTTCAGCAGGATCATGATCGTGAACTCCAGTCCCGTCGTGTCGCTGGTCACCCCAGCTTTCAATCTGGCCTCGTATCTGGGGCAGGCAACCGATAGCGTTCTCGCACAGGACTACCCGAATATCGACTATCTAGTGATCGACGATGGATCCACTGACGACACGCCGATGGTCCTGGAGCGCTATGCTGGGCAGGTACGTACCTATCGTCATCAGAATATGGGCCAGGCCCAAACCCTCAACCAAGGCTGGAACGCGGCAACCGGCAGGTACCTGGCATACTTGAGCGCTGACGATATCTTGGAGCCGAACTGTATTTCTGCGATGGTGCAGGCTCTCGAAGCGGATGAGGGCGTTGTCTGTGCCTATCCCAACTCGGACCTGATCGACAGCTATGGGACGGTAATCAAGCGCGCCGTGTGCGCCCCTTTTGACCTCGAGCGAACGGTGGTCGATCAAGAATGCCGCATCGGCCCCGGCGCCGTTTTTCGCCGGAGCGCATTCCTGGAAGTTGGCGGATGGAATCCGACTTACAAGCTGGCACCCGATCGAGATTTCTGGATCAGGCTTTCATCGAAGGGCCGCTTCCACTTCGACGAACGTCCTCTCGCCAAGTACCGACTGCACACTGGTGCCACTTCCTACCGGGAGGTTTCTGATGCGGCTACAAAGGAATACCTTGATGTGCTCGACGCCTTCTTCGCATCCGAGCGTGCAAGGGACCTACTGCCGCGAAAAGACGAAGCCTACGCAAAAGCGCATATCGTCAGGGCGAGAAACGCTTTCCGCTCTGGAGCGTTTGCGGCTGGCCTTCGTCACTACCGGACTGCTCAACAGCTTCATCCGCCACTGCGTGGCTTGAGCCTGAAGGCCGCTTTGGTGCGCACAGTGGTGAGCAAACCCGTTCGTATGGCCGCCAGCCGCTTCCGCTGGATCGGATCGCGAAAGGCGTAAAACAAGTGGATCGCTCGTTGGTCCGGCGGTGGCTTATCCCTATCATCTTCTTCGAAACGTATCTGACCGTAGTAGCCCTCCTGTTCTTCTTCGGCCCTTGGCCGTGGATAGTCCCGAACCCGGCAGAGATCGCAATCTATCTCGCCGCTGCAAACGTTGTTGTTTTTCTGGGTTATGTTGCATCCCGGCCAGCGCTTGGCCGGGTCGCTCAAGAGACGGAAGAAGAACGGATCCGGAAGGGCATCTTTTGGCTGCGGGTTTCGACAGCGGCTTCAGTCGCTTTGACCGTTCCCACCAGCCTCGCTAGAACAGGCGATTTTTTTCCGAATGTCCTGGCCAGCCTTTCAAATCTAGGCGCGGTGTATTCAGCAGGCTTACGCGAAACAGCGGATGGTGGGCCCTTCGTTTTCTTCGAGTACGTCAGAATGTTTGCGTATCCGCTATTGTCGGCTCAACTACCGCTTACCGTTGCTTTCTGGCGGAGAGCCGGACGGTTCGTCCGAGCTGCGGCCGTGTCGTCGATAACATTCTACCTCCTGATCTTTATTGGCCGGGGGCAGAACAAGGGTCTAGCAGACATCGTGGCGCTGCTTCCCTTTTTTCTGGTGCTGGCATGGGGGCGCCGCCCTATGCCGTCACTGCGGAAGCTATGCATAAGCGTTGGCGTTGTGGTCGCCGCGGCACTGGTCCTTCTCGTCTTCTTCGCCGGGACGCAAATTCAACGCATTGGCGGAGCGCATCCGGACGGAGTCTACTACTTCGGCCGCCTGAAACTCGTTGCCGACCAGAACTACTGGCTGACGTACTGGATGCCTGAACCGGCGCAGATGACCATCGAGTCCTTGGCGCGCTACCTGGGCCAAGGCTATCAAGCCATGGCTCTGACCTTCAACTACGAGCATCAGAGCACGCTCGGCGCGGGCCATTCTATGTTCGTGGCGCGGAACTTCGACCGACTGCTGCATACCGACTTTTTTACGTCGGCCTCCTTGCCAGCGCTGCTCGATGCCCAGTGGGGATGGCCGATGTACGGTCTTTGGCACTCCATATACCCGTGGCTGGCGTCAGATGTCGGCTATTTGGGCGCGCTGCCTTGCATGGCGGCGTTCGGATTTCTGCTGGGTCTGAGCTGGGGAGCCGCTTTCAAATCCGGCAGTATCGTATGGATGGGTATGCTGCCAATGATGCTGGTCCTATTTTTCTATATCCCTGGAAACAACCAAATATTCCAGTCGGGCGAGACGACTGTCGCTTTCTTCATGCTCGCTCCTGCTGTGGCGCTGAAATTGGTGTATCCCAAATGGAGCCTTTCGCGGTTCTTCATGCCACGTCGTTAGATTGTTTCGGCGGCGAGATCCGCCATTCAGTAGCGGACCAGGCTTCTCCCGAGATTTTGTCGTCCCAGCGTAATGGTTTGGGGTTCGATGGCTTTGAAAGAGGGAGTGAAGTCGAAGATGTCAGCTGCCGTTGCTTTTCGGGGCAGCATCCAATACCCTCGACGGCCGAGTTCCGACCTGGACCTTTTTTATAACGCAAAGTGGTCCGTTTCGGGTGCGGTGCCTCGATTTGATTCAATGGTGGCTGCCAAGCAAGCCGACGAGCTAGGAATCTGGAGCAACGTGAAGCTTCGCGACATATCCGCGCCTCATCCAACAAGAGTGTTGGAGTTGACCGGATTTCGGGGATGCCTTGGTCATGGAGCGCGGTCTACGGCCGATATAGATGGTTGCACCAATGACGACTCAGGTCAGTAAGATGCGAGTGTTGGTGCTGGGTGCTTCGGGCATGCTCGGCAATGCGGTGATGCGCCTGTTCGCGCAAAGTCCCAAATTCGCGGTGTGGGGCTCGACGCGCTCGAGCGCGTCGCATCGGTACTTTCCGGAACAACTGCGCTCCAATCTGATTACGAACGTCGATGTCGAGAAGTTCGACGCATTGAGCGGCCTTTTCGGGCAAGTTCGGCCCGATGCAGTCATAAACTGCGTCGGCTTGGTGAAACAATTGGCCGAGTCGAACGACGCGCTGGCCGCCATTTCCCTGAACGCGGTGCTTCCTCACCGGTTGGTGCGCCTCTGCCGTCTCGCCGGTGCGCGGCTCGTCCATATCAGCACCGATTGCGTGTTCGACGGAAGTCGGGGCGGCTATGTCGAGAACGATCGTCCGGACGCATACGACCTCTACGGCAGAAGCAAGCTGCTCGGCGAGGTCGACGACGAGAACGCCATCACGCTGAGAACCTCTATCATCGGGCGTGAGTTGAGCAGCGCGCGCGGCCTGATTGACTGGTTCCTCTCGCAGGAACACCGCATCAAAGGTTATTCCCGCGCCGTTTTCTCCGGCCTGCCGACCATGGAGCTTGCGCGCGTCATCCGTGACTTCGTGCTTCCGCATCCCGAACTGCACGGCCTTTACCACGTATCGGCCGAGCCCATCAGCAAATATGACCTGCTCACGATAGTGGCGAAGGTCTACGGCAAATCCATCGACATAGTGCCCGACGACGAGCTCGTGATCGATCGGTCGCTCAACTCTGACCGTTTCCGGGCTGCGACGGGCTATGTGGCCCCCGGATGGCACGATCTCGTTCGTGCTATGCGCGACTTCGGCTGACGAGTTAAATACCGCCTGAACGTCGATGCTCTCCGACAAGACACTTCTCGTCACCGGCGGCACTGGCACGTTCGGCAATGCCGTGCTCCACCGCTTCCTCAAGTCAGAGTTCGAAGAGGTACGCGGCTTCAGTCGCGAGGAGATCAGGCAGAAACGCATGCAAAACCTGCTGAGGGATGACCGAGTCATGTTCCGCATCGACCACGTGCGCGAGGCCCCTCCATGCTTAAGGTCATGACGATCGTCGGGACGCGGCCGGAAATCATCCGGCTGTCCCGTATCATCGAGAAGTTCGATCGCCATTTCGAGCACACGCTCGTCCATACCGGTCAGAACTACGACTATGAGCTGAACGAGGTCTTCTTTTCCCAGCTCGGCATCCGCGCGCCCGACCTCTTTCTCGAAGCCGCCGGCGAAAGCGGCGCGGAAACGATCGGCAAGGTCATCATCGCAGCTGACAAGGCCCTGGAGCGCTATCGTCCCGACGCGCTGCTCCTGCTCGGCGACACCAATAGTTGCCTTGCCGTCATCGCGGCGAAGCGGCGCAAGATCCCGATCTTCCACATGGAGGCCGGGAACCGCTGCTTTGATTTCCGGGTCCCCGAGGAGATCAACCGCCGCCTCGTCGATCACGTGTCGGACATTAATCTCACCTATAGCCAGATTGCCCGCGACTATCTGCTGCGGGAAGGGCTGCCGCCGGACCAGGTCATTGTCACGGGAAGCCCGATGCGCGAGGTGCTGGAGTATTACCTGAACGGAATCGAGGCCGCCGACACGCTCGCGCGGCTAGGTCTGGAGCAGGGCCGCTATTTCCTCGTCAGCGCGCATCGCGAGGAGAACGTCGACCCGCCGGAACGGCTCAGGAAGCTCGTCGACATCCTGAACGCGCTCGCCGAGCGCTTCGCCGAGCCAGTTATTGTCTCGACGCACCCGCGAACGCGCAAGCGCATTGCCGCGCTGGGCGCCGCCCGCCATGAGCGCGTGCGATTCGAAAAGCCGTTCGGCTTCCTCGATTATGTCCGGTTGCAGACCTCTGCGCGTGCCGTTCTTTCCGACAGCGGCACCATCACCGAGGAAAGTGCGATCCTGAATTTCCACGCACTAAACCTGCGCGAGGTTCACGAGCGGCCCGAGGGCTTCGAGGAAGCATCGGTCATGATGGTGGGCCTCGACCTGGAGCGGGTGCTCGACGGTCTGCGCATCCTGGAAACCCAACCCCGCGGTCCGGACCGCGCGCTCCGCCTGCCGGTCGACTACGCGCCCGACAACGTCTCCGACAAGGTCTTGCGCATCGTCCTGAGCTACACAGACTTCGTCAACCGACGTGTTTGGCGCAAGCAACTCGATTGATCTACGACGGCCTCCGCCCCCCGGAATTCAACAGAAGCGTCTCGCTGGGCAGAGGTGTAACCCGGAGCCCAGCGGATCCGATTCACCAACGACCAGGTCACGCTGACCGCGACGATCACCAGCCCTAATTCAATCGCATAGATGAGCAACGTCCACGGGAAGCACATCTGTACGACGAGATAGGCGAGAGAGACGCCTGCCACCGAAGCGGCAGCGAGGTTACCCGTCAAGCGCGCAGCCAACCACTCGAGCGCGTGACCGGCGAGGACCAGCCCCAGCGAGAGAAAGAAGATGACCGCCTGCGATCCCGAGTAGCTACCTATCCCGATCGGGCCGGGCACGGTCAGGAAGGTGAAGTGTTCGACCCTTCCATAACGATCGCCTGACATCTTCTGGTAGATGGACTGGGCGCCGGCGGCTGGATCCTCCTTCAATCCAGCCCAAAAAAGGCTTGCACCAAGCCGCTCCGGCTCGGCAGCCGTCGTCATAACGCCTTCGAGACCGATCCAGCGCATCACGACTAGATTCTTTAATTCCCCAATCAGATGGGTCACCCGATGTGCCGATATTGCCTCCGCTTTTTCGGTAAGGGTGACGCCATCGTAATTTGACCGCCCGCTCTCGGCAGACTGTGTAGCAGTGGCCGCGCTCTCCGCCTGCACCACCGCCGCCTTCTCCCCTGGTGACAGCACGAAGTCGTAGGTTCGTTCGAGACTGACGATCAGCAGGGCAGCACCGAAAAGCACGACGGCGACGCAAACGGCGAGCGCAACTTGCCACCAGCTTCTGACCTGGCGCCAACGCCAGACCATGACCCAAGTAGCTGCCAATAGATACAACAGGAACTGTATTCGGCTCGCCATCGTCACTGCCGCGAAAAAGCCCAGTGCCGCCGCAACGTACCAGAGATACTGGTATCCCCAATTTCTGATCTCGATCGCCCAAAGGATGAGCGTCAGCGCACCGAAAATAGCCCCCCAGGTGATGGTGAACGACAGGAGGGCATAAAGACGCGGATGGATGTCGACCCCAAGCGGGAAGCCGATGCGCAGGATGTGGAACTCGTAGTTGACCCAATACGAAACCAGCCCAACGCTTGTCACGCAGATCAAGCCCGCAACGACGACGTTGGAAACCAAAGCAGTCCCATGTGCTTGTCTGATCCGGAGGAAGCTCGGGAAGACTTTGGCTGTCAGCGTGGCCGCGGTTACCCCCGCGAGCCCGCTGCTCGCGAAGTCTAGAGCACGATCCCATTGAGTCGTGAACTCACCGGTGGGCTCGATCAGTGGAACGCCGAACGTGAAATGAAATAGTGCCTTTCCGACGAACCCGACAAACAGGAATAGTGAAACTGTAAGGACGAAAATCGATGGCGGGGAGGCGGTTGCCGTTGCGAGCATCGCGCTTCCCGCAAAGAGAAACGTCAAGATGGACGGGGCGCTTCCGGGATAGAAGGGCGTAATCGCAGCGGCGAGCACGACAAAAAACACTAACGCCAGCAGGAGCGTGAAGACTGACTGCGCGGGCGAAATGCGCGACACGTGTCCCATTCCGATCACATAGCTCCAAACACCTTTTCCGCGCGCTCGGTGTCGCCAACTTCACGCAAACCGAGCCCACCGGAATTCGTTGAGACTCGTTGTGCAGGTATTGATGTTGTAAGCTCGAAGCGTCAAACGTGGAGAGTGGCGATCCTAGAAGGTACGCTGCCGAATCGAGACGCATAGAACTTACAGACCTGCTCGCGCCGGAGCGGCGAGGCGTCCCAACCGGATGGGCAGAACGGCGGCAAGCAACTGCCAGGCCCGAGTATAGCGCGGTACTCTTGAATTAGAGGCCGCCCTAGGGGGGGGCGGTTGCCCGGCCCATGTCCGAGCCATAACGGTAGCTGGGCATGTGCCGAGCGACCACGACGCCTTCGGTCGTTGAGTCTACGGCGACACTGCCATCGTCCGGTTCTGCCGACGTTGTCGAAGCGGGGTGGAAAAGTTCGGCCACGAGCCGCTGCAAAGACACTTTGCGCAGATCGTACCCCAGCGCGATTCCGGGCCCCTTGACGGCGAACAGGGTGGGATAGTTATCGATCATGTCGCGCGTGGTAAGCCCCTCGGCGTGCCTGCGCGCGGACAAACGTGCACCGTGATCTCCGTGGATGAGAATGAATGCGTCCGCAAAGCGAGTGTCGGAATCGAGCTGTGTAAGAAAACCGTCGATCGTTGAGAGCAGGCACTGGGTCTGTTCGAAATAGTGCGCATAGTTTTCTCGCCTGGCCTGCTCCAGATCCTGTCCCTCGAGATTGTGCCGTTCCGCCAGGAACCAGGGCAGGAACCAGCGCTCGCGTAGGCGACAAGCCTTGTCGTAAACATAGGGAGCATGCGGCATCAAAAAGTGCGCGAATATGTATCGTCCTGCAGGTTCGCCTGTGAGAACGTCCGACGCGAAAGTCTCGAACCACGAAGGAAAAGAATGAACATCGTAGTGATAGGGCTTCTCGGCGGTGCTCACTTCCAGAAGCAATGGCTTCACCAGCTTCAGATAGTTTGTGACGACATAGCTTTCTGCGAATGCCTTCTGAAGCAGTGCAAACGTGACCTCGCGCGTTGACTGGAGTTTTGGGACATGTTCGCCCAATGGGTTAAAGGACGAAAAAGTTCGACATACTTCGACTTCGCCCGAGGAGCAGAAGTCGAGATGCGACGTCTGGTGGACCGTAATTGTCCGTCCACCAGAACGCATCAGCTCGAAAAGTCGGTTCTTGGTCAGTGACGGCTTTTCGGGATTCGTTGTGTAGATCGAATTGAAGCCATAACTGCGGTTATCCGAAAAGTCGAAATTCAACATGCTCGGAAGCGCCTTGACCGTCACTGCATGGCGGCTGTAAACGTTTCCGTACAATCGAAAGCCGTGCCGTTCAAAGACCGTTCGCATCTTGTGGTAAGTCTCCGGTCCGCCAGACAAGGACGCGTCGATGGCCTCGGGTCCGGTCAGCTCATCGAAGATCAAATGAATGACAGGCCGCTGTCCTTTGGTTTGCGTGACGGCGCTTGTCTCGGCGTTGTCGGTCGGCAAGGAGAAGGTCACGGCGGCGCTGGCAAGGAAGAAAGCGAAGGCTCCCGTGAAGATGATCTTCGCAACATGCGTCCGAACGAGCCAAAGAAAGGCAAAGACCGTCGTAAACAGGCTCGAGATTGCAATGAGCTTGATAGACCGCTGCTCGCCCATGGGCAGAGATTCAAGCGCTCGGTGACCTTGTGCTGCCAGATCGAACGTCATCAGCAGGACACTGGCCAGTATCAGCAGACAAACGGCCATACGCGGCTTTCCGAGCCGATTGCCCGGTCGATATGCGAGAGCCGCCGCGCATCCTATCGCGAGGCCCAAGAGGACGATGCCGCCAACGAAAAGGAGCGACGGTTCGCGAAACAGCGGAACCTTGAGTTCAGCGAAGCCTGAGATCAGTGGCGATATGAAAAGCAACGCTGGGGTCAACAAGAGCAACGTGCGGTCAAGCGACATCGGGACAGTCCACCCCACGCAAACCCCATACACCTTTGAGACCGCCGGATTCAAGTCGTGCTCTAGCGACCGATCCAGCTCTTGCGGCAGCGCTATGGAACATGCAAAGCCGCCGACTGTGCGTCGGCTGTAAGCTCACAATCAATGAAGCTAACTTGGGCCTGCGTTCTCGTGCGTCGCGGTTTTGGTGCAAACCATGGAGTGCGGCAAAATCGTTGTGCAAACTGCGTATCCTTGTACTGCAAGGTCCGGGACTACAAGCTGCTTGTCGGGCCACGAGTCGACCACGGTCCTCTCATGCGATTCGCGACATTGCTCTTATCTTTTCCACAGAGCATATCATTTGAAGACGAGCTTCCCCCTGCTGTGTTCCTGGAACGCGACCATGAGGCTGGAGGGTCCGGCGGGCGGCCTCGAAACCGAAGCAGCGGCAATCGGCCTGCGTTGCGTTGGATGTGAGTCGTGTGTGGGTCGCGCCGTCGGAAAGGAAACGCGAACCCGCGTCCGAGGATATGATTGCGGTTTTTGCGTCCCGCTTGGGGGAGGCTTTCAGTCCCCGTTTCGGTCGTGCTCATCTGCGCGGGGGACGGGACGCGGTATTCATTCCCAACGTGCAAAGGCATTCGACTCGAGCAATGCGCCTCGCTGGTCCAGGTGTTACAGCCACACGGAAAGAGCGCGCTGTTGCTAGTAGGCAAGGTTGCAATGGAAAACTACAATTCCACCGAGGCGCCGTGCGTCGCCGTTCTCGGCGGGACCGGCTTTGTCGGCCGGGCACTCGTTGCGCGTTGCCCGAAGGAGGTCAGCGGACGGGTCACATTCCTCGTTCACCGTTCGACGCCAGCCTGGCTTGCAGCGGCGGCTGTGAGCTCGAGCGGGGTCGATCTGGAGGATGTCAACGATGTCCGGGCAGCTCTCGACCGCCACGATGTGCTGATCAATCTGCTGCGTCCCGACGGCAGCGGCTGGTATCCCGAGATGCTGCAGCGCCTGCAGCCCATCTTCGAGAGGGCTGGCATCCGCCGTTGCGTGCACGCGAGCAGCATAGATGTGTATTCGGGGGCCGATGTTGATTGTGTCGATGAAGAAACGCCGCCTCGGCCACGGACAGCCTACGAAGCGGAGCACTTGGCAGCGGAAGGGATCCTGGCGGCGGCTTTTCCGGAAACGGTGGTATTGAGGCTCGGCGCAGTGTTCGGCGCTGGCGGGCGCAACGTCGTCAGCTTCGCCGAGGAGATGCGGCATGCCCCTGGCTGGAAGCTTGCTTTGCGCCGTGCTCTCTATGGGGACAGGCGTATGCACCTGGTCAGCGTAGAGACCGTCGCCGATGCGCTCCTCCGCGCCGCGCTTACCGAGGCGCCGCTCGGTTCGCAGGTGATCCTGGTGACGGAAGACTCTGACCCGGACAACAACTTCGCCTATGTTCAGGATCGCTTGGCGGAAGCGTTCGGCCGCGCGTCGCTGAAAAGCGTCCCCGTGCTTCCGCGCGTCTGCCTTCGTTTGGCTCTCAAGGCGCGCGGGCTTCCGACCGGTGCCGTCAATAGACGCTTTTCGTCAGAGCGGGGGCTGCGCCTGGGCGTCACATCAGTCCATTTCCGCGACCGCCTCGGCGCTTACGCGCGGCTACTCGCCGGTGACGAGAACGGAGCTATATCGTGATACTGCGGCGTGTCGAAGCCGCCCGTTTGCTATGAGCAATGGCGACCTGAACGTCCTCGCGGCGCCGACTTTCCGCAGGGCGGGAACCGCGGCACTGTTCAGCCGAGGTGCGGTGGTCGCATCGGGCGTGGCGACTTCCATCCTGCTCCCGCTTTCGCTGGATCAGAATTCGGTCGGTAAGTTCTTCCTCGCGCAGCTCGTCATCGCCGGACTGGCGACGCTGGGGCAGCTCGGGCTGCCATCGACGATTCCCGCGACTGTAAACGAATCGACCGCAGAAAACGACTTCGGACGCGCCCGTCAGCTGATCGTCCGCATCGTTCTCATCTGCCTTCTGGTGAGCTCATCTGCAGCGATACTGGCCATGCTATGGCTGCCGAATCTTTTGGGAGCGGTCGACGCGACCAACAGGGACAGTTGGGCGGCGATCGTGCCGATCCTGGCCCTCACCGTGCCGCTATCCAGCCTTACCACCATCTTGGTCGAGACCCTGCGCTCGGTTCATGCAATCAGGGCTGCAGCAAACCTGGCGGCGCTTGGAAGTCTCTTCACCGCCGGTTTTCTGGTCCTCGTTTTCTTGCGTGGAGGCGATACGACACTGCGCGCCGTGCTGGCCGCGGGGCTGACCGGCTGGACGGTCGGCGCGATGACGGGGTTGGCTCTGGTCGGCCGAGCGGTGTGGCGCTGGAGGGTGCCCGCCAGGCGAACGGCGAATATCGGCAGCCTTGTCCGCCACACCTTGCCCAACCTTTTCACCACGCTGACGCTATTCGCCGTTGCGCATGTCGATCTCTTTCTGCTGAGCGCCCTGGGGACGATGAGCGATGTCGCGCAGTACGGCATAGCACTACGCTTTTCGGCGCTGTTGGTCATACCCTTGGCGATCGCTAATGCCGCCTTCGCGCCGCTCGGCGTGGAGGCACGCGCGAAGGAAAACACCGAGCTCCTGCGGGAAATGCTTCGCAAGCTGGTTCTTGTCAGCGCGGGGCTAGCCGCTCTTCTCTATGCCGGCTTCGCCATTGCGGGCTATGGGCTGATCTCCGCTTGGAACGACGAATACAAGAACGCCTACGGGCTCACGCTGATCCTCGGGCTGGGCAATGTGCTGCATGCTTGCGGGGGTTCGGCTGGCGTCCTCTTGATGGTCTGGGGAGACCAGCGGCGCGCCTTCACGATCACCTTGCTCACCAGTATCGCCACTGTCGCTCTCTGTGTCGTCGGCCTCGCTTATGGCGGGGTTTTTGGCCTGGCCGCCGGCGCGGCGGTCGGCAACGTGCTCCAAGTCGTCGCTTTCGTGCTTCGCGTGCGCAACCGCTTCCACCTGGACCCGTCGCTCGTAGGAGTGCGGCGGGCGCTCTCAGTCCGCGCATCGGCGCCAGACTAGCGGGATCGAGATGAACATACTTCTGACCACGATATCGCTCGACTCGCGTCTCGGCGGGGGAACTGCGGAAAGGACCCGGCGCTTGGCCGATCACCTTCGTCGACAAGGCCACCGCTGCGAGGTCCTGGCGATGCAGGATGGAGATCTGGCGGACACGATGCGCAGCCAAGGCATTGCGGTCCATGTATTCCGCTCCTACCGGCTGCGTTTTTCGATTCCGCTGCTCAGACTGTCCAGTCTGGTACGCCTGGTCGCGAATGCAGACGTCATTCACGTTCTCGGCTACTGGAACCTCCTTTCCGTAGCGACGACTTTGACCGCTACATGGCTCGGCAAGCCCTATGCGCTCAGCGCCGCCGGTGAATTCATCGGCCTCGAGAATCCACGGCCGATCGCCCGCGCGTTTCACCGGCTGTTCGGGCAGCGGATGATTCGCAATGCTGGCCTTCTCATCGCGATCACCGCGCTCGAGCGCCGGCAGATCATGGAGCGCTTCGGCCTGGCTGCCGACACCGTAGTCGTCGTCCCAAATGGGGTCGAGGAGCCGACAACGCCGCAGGACGCGGAATCGCAGGCACGCAGGCCTGTCGTCCTGTTTGTAGGTCGCTTGGCCGAGGTCAAGGGACCCGACCTGCTGGTGGAAGCGTTTTCGAGTGTGGCGGCCGAGCACCCCGACGTCGAGCTCGTACTGGCCGGTCCGGACTTCGGGATGCAGTCGCGCCTCGTTTCGGCGATCGAGGCGCACGGTCTGTCTGGCCGCGTACGCTTTACCGGTCACCTCGGGGAAGACGGGCGGACCGAAGCCTATCGGCGAGCCCTGTTGCTCGTCGTTCCATCGCGCGCCGAGGCCATGTCACTCGTCGCTCTGGAGGCGGGAATTCTCGGTACGCCGGTGCTGCTGACCGACCGCTGCGGCTTCGATGAGGTGGCCGCGATCGGCGGAGGCGAGGTCGTGCCGGCGAGCGTCGAAGGGCTGCGCGAAGGCCTCAGAGCCATGCTGGCTCGCCGTGCGTCCTTGCCTGCGGCGGGTGAGCGGCTCCGGGCGTACGTGATGTGGAACTACGCATGGCCGGCGATCGTGAAGGATCTGGTCAAGCACTTCGAGAATTTGCGGGTGAAGCCCGCACGTCGGCCTCGGTCGGGAGGACGGTACCAAGCTGACGAGCAAGACGATTCCAGCGCCAAGCGCGGCGCCGGTACGAAGGGTTAACGAAGGGTTAGCGAAGGGAGAACGTGCTTGACGACCGTTCGAGTGACGATGGTCGTGCCGGCCTATAACGCCGCCGACTACGTGGTCGAAGCCGTCGAGAGTCTGCTCGCTCAGGATTACCCGAACCTGGAGATCATCGTGGTGGATGATGGTTCCACCGACGGCACCGCCGAACTGGTGGCCGGGTTTGGGGATCGGGTGAAGCTGCATCGACAACCCAATGCGGGACAGAGCGCTGCCATGGCGACGGGCTGGTCGATGGGGAAAGGAGAGTTCCTCGGCTATCTCAGCGCCGACGACAGGCTTCGGCCGCAAGGCGTTCGGCGCTGCGCGGAAGAGCTCGCCTCCAGGCCGGACGCCGCTCTGGTCTACCCTGACTTCGACATCATCGACGAGAGGTCGGTACGGACAACGACCGTGTGCCCGCCGGATTTTTCCCGCCGTGCTCTGTATGCCGAGCTTCACTGCTTGCCGGGGCCCGGCGCCTTGTTTCGCCGCAGTGCCTACGAGGAGATCGGACCTTGGCGCTCCGACCTCAGGCAGATTCCCGATCTCGACTTCTTTCTGCGTCTCGGCTTGAAGGGAGACTTCTACCACATACCCGAAGTGCTCGCGGAGTTCCGGATGCACGCGCAATCAACGACCTATCGGGCGGTGCCGTTCGAACGAGGCGAAGAGCCATTGAAGATGGTCGAAGAGTTTCTAGCGAGAGCAGACCTTCCGAGCGATGTTCGCTCATGGCAGCGCTCGATGCGGGCCAATGCGCGTCTTCTCTCGGCTGCAATTCACGGCCGCTCCGGCCGGTTTTCGCTGGCGGCCAAGCGCCTCGCCGCGGCGGCGATCGCGGAGCCGAGAGCTGCGGTTTCGCGAAAGGCACTCGGCCACGTCCTTTTGATGATCAAGGGTGCGATGACGCGCCGCTCGTCCGCCACGTGACGCTATCGGCGAGGACAGCCGAGTTGACCAACGCCTTCTAACGGCGTATCACCCCGCAAATGTGGGCCATTCGGCCACCTAAACCGGACTCAGCGAATCATCCAATGCGACCTGCGACTGTTCTCATGGCGTTCTCCATCCTGACTTTCTCGATCACGCCGGCCTACGCCTACTTGGACCCTGGGACAGGCAGCATGATCCTGCAAGCCCTCATCGGAGGCGTCGCGGCTGGCATTGCCGTGATCTCGCTCTATTACAGGCGGGTCAAGGCGTACTTCAACAAGTGGTTGGGTAGGAACAAGACAACTCAGGTGGAGGGGAATGACGGTCCACGCTGATGCTGGAACGTTCCTTGATCCGTTGGGTTGTGTGTTCCACCGAAACGGCAGAGCATCTTCGCCGAGCAAGTGCTACTGCGCATGAGCTCACAGGCTCGTCCGCTTCAAGGAAAGAGCCCGGATTCCTGGCCCAGCCGATCCTTATGCGCCGTCATACTTGTCGGGAGTGTTTTCTGATCCGGAAGCTTTTCCGTTCTTATTGAAGAGGGACTTGATCTTGTGAACTATGCCTCTCCAGAAAACGGAAACGCCGATGGCTGCTGCAGCGAGCGCCTGTAATATGATGCTGCCCACCCCGGGGTCAAGATAGGCGTGAGCAGGCGAGGAAAAGAGCCCGAACAGCACCAAAGGATACAAGGCAAGTCGTTTCATCGGCTTCATCTCCGGGTAAGGAAATAGAGGGTGCGTTGGGTTCCTTGCAATTTGCACACTGCGCGGATTGCGAACCGCTCCGCCAAGCTTTGTTCGAAATCGACAATCGTATAGCGCGAAAAGATATCTTCGCGGTTCGTCAGCAGCCTTTGGACTTGTGAATCGGTCTTGTCCGGAAACTCGACGATCCAGCTCGGCGCGATGCTGGCCAGCATGGCGAAGATCTTTGCCCACGGTGTATTGTTGCCGATAGCTAGATGATGCACCAGCGCTAGCGCAAGGCCCATCTCCGGCTTGAAGCGCTCGAACAAGGAGGAACGCTCCTCCAACTGCCAGCCAAGTCGGGGGCTCGGCTGAGTCAGGTCCTGTACGACCGGCACTATCGCATTGAGCCGATGCCGCTTGCAGTACAGATAATTCTTCTCCACCGCAATCGGGTCGATATCGATGGCAATGACCTTTTCCGCGAATTCGGCGGCGATACGACTGAACGTCCCGTCATTCGCGCCCAGGTCGCAGACGCAAGACGGTCGGGCGGTTCGCAGCCATTCACTGATCACGTCCTTCTTCTGCTGCAGTTGAGCTTCCGTGTAGTTCGTATCCCCATAGTAGTCTCCCCACTCCGTGAATGTGACAGGAGTGCGCAATCCCGAGACAAAGAGGCGCAGGCCTTCTATCAAGCCACAGTGAGCATCGAATGAAAGACGAGCCTCCACCTTTCGCCTGGATGAACCATATCTTCTTCGCGCACGACCGTGCAAATGGACGTGCAACAGCGCCCCGAGACTGAACCATGTCCTGACTGGAAGCAAGGTCGACGCAAGGTCGAGCGGAATTCCGTCCAGATGGCTCTGGAGAAGCTTTTGCAGGCGCAGGTCCCTGTAGGCCATCAAGCACAATGGGGCAAGAAAGTGCATGCAGAATTGGCCGTAGGCCTGCCAAGGCGCGTCCTTTTTCAAGGCCGCAAGGGATAAGGTATCGATGAGAATCGGCCTGCCCTCGTGCCACCCTACGTTGAAGGCGCTTGCGTCCTTGAGGGTCATGCCGTGCCGCAGGGCAATGGCCTGAACGGCTAGTGTGAGCAGCGCTGCGTCCTTGAGTTGTGAGAAACACCATTCATAGCTGTACGCTATATCCGCCACGATGCGGGGCTTGATTGCGAACGCGTACCCTTCCGGCGTGGGCACCTCGGCTTCGTCGTGCGGCACCAGGAGACGTTCCTTGATCAGAGCGTCATACAGGCCGGAGCTCATCATCAAATCGTAGTCCGCCCGGTACGATTCGGCGATGGCGCGATGCAGTGCTCCATCCACGAAGTAGACTACTCCGGAGGGATCCCTGAACGAAGCGGGATGTTTGCTTATGTTCGATACATGCATCTGGAAACTAGATCAAGACACTGGAGCGCGAGGACGCGTCAGCATTCTCAAAGTGTACATTCCACTTCCCGACGAATTCTTGCGAACGCGCTTTCCCAGGGAGTCAGCTTTCGCCTCGCACAGGGCCGGTTGCCTGACGATCCATTCACGGAGCACTTTCGACTGCTTCTTCCTTGGATTGCTCGACGAAAGCCTCATATAGTTCTTCAAGGGAGCGTGCTCTTACAAACTCGTGAGATCTCGAGTTGTTTTGAGGGTTCTCCTGCACTTGGCTCAAGTACAGAACCTCGATATCCGGGCTCGCCGATCGGATGCTCCTCAAGAGCGTCCTTGGGTCTCGGTTGGAAAATTCGGCAAGGTATGAGTTGATTACTTGCCTGACGTCGCCGTTCCACGCTGGCTCGCCGGTAATGATTGCAGGATCTCGCGCAAATGGCGGTTTGATCCACAACGTGGCGTTGTACAGGCTCACCGGGACATAGTTTCCGCCGCTTTCGTGCCCATTTTCGAGACCCGAGAACTCCCGTAGATGCTCTTTTGTCGCCAATAGCGGATGCCCATGGTCGCTGACAATGATGATCAGCGAATTGTCGTATACGCTTGCATCTTTCATTGAAGCGAAGAGCGATTCCAGTTGATCGTAGACGAGAAGGGTCTCCTGCTCGATTGCCGCTTCGTCCTCGGTGCTTTTCGGGGAGACCTTCCCTTCCCGGTCCAGGGCAACAGGCGTGTGCGCACTGTAGTTCCAGAAGAACAGGGCCCGGGGCGCAATGTCTTCTTCGCGCCTGATCAATTGACTAAGGTCTCGGGCGACCGCAACAGACCGCAACTTGTGCGAGAGTATGTAATCCGTCGCTTGCCCAAAAAACGGGTTCGTTGGCCAAACACCTATGATCCTGGCGATTCCAGCGGCAAAGGCAAAGCCATACGCATACGCAGCGTGAGATAGCGTCCTTTCGTCCTGTCCCAAGAAGCCAGATGAAGATGCGCTTAGGAGTTGCGCATCCCTTCCGAGGGTGTACAGAAAATCAACACTCCTGACTAGATACCCGTGTTCCATCAGATCCGTCGCGAAAGAGTCCTGCTCCGCGGCTGCCCAATGGTCCGTGACGGCTCCCGAATCGCGGGTTGCATACGTTTTGCCGGAAAGAATGGCCGGTTTCGCGAAATTGGTGAAGGGGAAGGATGTGAGCGCCCTCGTGAAGACGGTAAATCCATCGAACGCGCTCAACGCACGCGGGTGCTCCTTCAATACCTTCTCCACGATGGAGCCCTGCAGCATGTCGACGGCTAGCACGACGACATTCTGCTTCGAGCTCAGCACTCCCAAATCATGCTTGTGCTTAGAAACCTCTTGCGACGTGGGAACCGAGATGACGGAGATAGCAAGGTGTCGGTCATAGAGTGTGTAACCCCAACAAAGCAACAAGATCGGGACGGCCACAAAGTGCAACCGTCGCCTCAGCTTCCACGCGACTACGACCAAAAGCAACCAAGCCAGGAGATTCATCCAGTACCAGTTGGGAGGGGCCTTGCCTGTCAGCTCTTGGCCGTCGAGCATGCCCGCTTGTCGTGGTATGAGGGTCGCGAAAACGAAGAAGAGCAGCAAAGTGGCCGTGAGAACGGGCTCGATGTATTTGTAGTCCACTCTCGAGAGAGACAGTATTGCGCACGCTAGCGTAGATGCCGCAAGAACGGCCAGAACGACCAGAGTCAACAGAGTGCCGTCGAGCGGGTGTTGATCCGCTCTTGCAACGTATACGGGACAGAACACGAACACGATGTATAGCGTCGCGAAGATGACGAGAAAGGGATGGGCGTTCCGACGGATTTGCTTCGGTATCCTGATCATCTCTTACATGTTCCCATTCGCGAAATGTGATGTCCGTCGGGGGAACGCGTTCATGGCACGTGATCCGTCGGTGAGCCCTTCAACGACGCCCTTACTGGTTAGTCCTCTTTGTCCATAGAATCGGCCTATTGAACAAGGTGTGCGCTTCCCAAAAGGAGCGGATCCGAATTCCGCTGGACCGCGCTATATCCGCCGCCGTCAACAAGGCGAATGCATGCTGTTGTCGCATCACAAGGTCGAAGGCGACGTTACTGCGCAATGTGCCGAAGAGGGCGGCAAAGTCGGCGGCCAAATTGAGGTGTATCGGCTTGGCAAGACGTTCAACGAGTATGCGCTCCGGAATGTACCCATGTACAAGCTTTCGCTACATAGCGAAGCACGTCGTCTCCATGTCGGGTAGATTTCCGGGCGATTCTATCAGCCGCATTCGACCTCGAATGCGACACGCATTGCGGGCGACGCGCAGATCGTGCTATCGATTCTGCTCATAAAAACGTCCTCCCTTGGCGACGTGGTCCACAATCTCCCCGTCGTGGGGGACATCCGCGGTGCATCTCCGGACATTACCATCGACTGGGTCGTGGAGCGATCCTTCTCGGCTATCCCCGCGCTGCACCCCGGCGTTCGCACCGTCATTCCCTGTGAGCTGCGCCGCTGGCGCCGCTCCTGGCTCACGCGTGCCACCCGACGCGAATGGGGCGAATTCGTCACCCGCCTTCGCAGCACACGCTACGACGCCATCATCGACACTCAAGGTCTGCTCAAGAGCGCACTCATTGCGCGGTTCGCGTACGGTACCCGCTACGGGCTCGATTGGGAAAGCTCACGCGAGCCGCTACGGCTCTTCTACGACAAGACATTCAATGTGCCGTGGGGCCAGCACGCGGTGGCGCGCAACCGGGAGCTGACCGCGCTGGCGCTGGGTTATGAGCCGCAAGGCGAGCCCGACTACGGCATGCGCTGCATGCCGTCGACCGCAGCCTGGCTGCCGTCGAAGCCGTATGTCGTGTTGCTGCATGCGACCAGTCATTCTCGTAAGCTGTGGCCGGAGCCGAGCTGGGTCGGGCTCGGCGTGCCGCTGGCGGCTCGCGGTTACTCGCTGTTGCTGCCCTGGGGAGCCGAGGAAGAACACGCACGCGCGAAACGTCTGGCCGTCGCGATTCCGTCCGCCTGCGTGGCACCCGCGCTCGGGCTCGCCGAACTGGCCGCGGTCCTTTCCGGCGCTGCTGCCGCCATAGGCGTCGACACGGGCCTCACGCACCTGGCCGCGGCACTCGGCGTCCCGGTCGTCGGCATCTACGGCGCGACCGACCCGAAAGCCACCGGCGTATGCGCGGCCACCCCGGCAGCCAACCTCGGTGGCCAGGGACGCTTTCCGAGCGTCGATGAAGTCATCGGCGCCCTCGAAGCGCTCGGTGCGTTGCACCGCGATCCCGGCGTGCGGCAACCATGATCCGTACACGTCCGGCCTACACGCTGCTCCTCTACCTCCTGCTGCCTTTTGTGCTGCTGCGCCTCTGGTGGCGAGGCCGCAAGGAGCCAGGCTACCGCCGCAACGTGGCCGAGCGCCTCGGCCGCTACGGTTCCCCGCCCCTGAGCAACTGCATATGGATCCACGCCGTCTCGGTCGGTGAGACGCGCGCCGCCCAGCCGATCGTCGAGCGCTTACTCCGCTGCTACCCTGAAAAACCGATCGTGATGACCCACATGACGCCGACCGGGCGCGCGGCCGGCGAGCAGGTGTACGGCGATCGGATCCTGCGCTGCTACCTGCCGTACGACTTCCCCGGCGCGATACGGCGCTTCCTCGACCACTTCCGCCCCTCGCTCGGACTCGTCATGGAAACCGAGGTGTGGCCGAACACCATCCACGCCTGCCGGGCACGTGGCATTGCCCTGTACCTCGTGAACGCCCGCCTGTCGGAGAAGTCCTACCGCGGGTACGCACGCGTGCACGGGCTCGCAGCCGAGGCGCTCAACGAGCTCACCGCCATTGCCGCCCAGTCGGACTCCGATGCCGAACGCTTCCGAGCCCTGGGCGCGACCAACGTAGCCGTCACAGGCAACATCAAGTTCGACATCGCGCCCGACTCAGACCTCGTAAACCAAGGCCGGCAGTGGCGGCAAACCTGGGGCACATCGCGACCGGTGTTCCTCGCCGCCAGTACCCGCGACGGCGAAGAAGCGCTGCTTCTCGACGTGCTCGACCGGATAGAAACGCCCGGCCTGCTCGTCGTCATCGTGCCGCGGCACCCGCAGCGCTTCTCAGAGGTGGCTGAATTGCTGGACCGCCGCGGCTTGGCCCACGTCCGTCGCAGCAGCGGCTCGTCACCCGCCGCGCATACCCGTGTCCTGCTCGGCGATAGCATGGGCGAGATGGCCGCCTACTACGCGGCCTGCGACGTCGCGTTCATCGGCGGCAGCCTGCGTCCGTTCGGCGCGCACAACCTGGTGGAGGCCTGCGCGCTGGCCAAACCGGTGCTGATCGGGCCGTCGATGTTCAATTTCCAGGAAGCGGCCGAGCTCGGCATGGCGGCCGGCGGGGTCATTCAGGTCCCGGACGC
>WHTS01000097.1:0-2365 GCA_009377585.1 Betaproteobacteria bacterium | reverse complement strand
GAAGTAATCAGCGCGCGAGCGCCTGGCTCGCCCGGGCGACGTCCTCTTCGTCCAGACGACCGGAGGCCGCAAGCAGCCGCAGATGGCTCAGAATGTAGTTGTAGCGTGCCTGCGCCAGGTCGCGCTGGGCGGAATAGAGCTGTTGCTGGGCGTTGAGCACGTCGACCCCGGTGCGCACGCCGACCTCCTGGCCCAGGCGCGTGGAATCGAGCTGGCTCTGCGACGACATCACCGCCGATTCCAGCGCCTTTACCTGCGCAATTCCGCTGGTGACGCCGAGAAAGGCCTGGCGCGTGTTGAGCGCGGCGGTGCGGCGCGCGCTTTCGAGATCCTGGCGCGCGCGCTCCAGGTTGGACATGGCTTCGCGCACGCGCGAATTGACCGCGCCGCCTTGATACAACGGCAACGCGAACTGCAGCCCGATGGCCGACTGCCTGGTATCGAAGCCGACGCCGCCCTGGTTGCCCGACCCGGTGCCCGCGTCGGTATAGGAGCCCACCACGTCCACCGTGGGATAGTGCGCAGCCCGGTTGCGCTCGACTTCCTTCACGGCAAATTCTTCGGCCGCGCGCTGGATCTGAACCTGGAGGCTGTTGTCGAGCGCGATTTCCACCCACGTGTCCATGACAGTCGGGTCGGGCGGCACCAGGGGTAGCTTGGACCCAAGCGGCGCGATCGGCGGCGCCTCGGCCCCGATGATCTGCTGCAAGGCGCGCTTGCGGATTTGCAGCTCGTTCAGCGCCGCGATCTCCTGTGCGGTCACCAGGTCGTAGCGCGCCTGCGCCTCGTGCGTGTCGGTGATGGTGGCGGTGCCGACTTCGAAATTGCGCTTGGCTTGCGCCAGCTGTTCGCCGATGGCGATCTTCTGTGACCGCGCCAGCTCGACGTTGTCCTGCGCGAGCAGGATGTCGAAGTAGGCCTGCGCCACGCGCAGGATCAGATCCTGCAGCGCCAGCGAGAGCTGGACATCGGCTTGTGCGACCTGGACCTTCGCCTGATCGTACTGAATCTTGTTCTGCAGCCGGTACAGCGGCTGCGAAACGGAGACGGCAATGGAATTGTTGTTGAACTTACCGGGTTGACTGATCCCGTTACGGAAATCCAGCTTGCGGTCGTTGTATTGCGTGTTGGCGGTGATCGAGGCGTTCGGCAGCAGCAGCGCGAGGCCCTGGGGAATCTTCTCCTGCGCCGCCTGCCATGAGGCTCGTGCCGCCGCGTAGGTGGCATCGGATGACTGGGCCCGGCGCAACACCTCCACCAGATCGGCGGCAGCGGCCGAAAGCGAGAGCAAAGCCAACGCCGCTGCGAGCAATCCGGGCGCGATCATGTGCAGCTTGGACGGCGGCGCCACGATCGCGATCAGAACACGAAGCGCTCGGGCTGCGGCGCGTTGCGTAGCGCCTTGATGCAGGTCTCGAACAGCGTTTCCCGGCCGAATCCGCCGCCGGCAGTGCGCCGGATTCGCTGTGCGCTCATCACCGGGGGATCGCCCACCACGGCGAGCAGGCGTCCGCCAGGCGCGAGCGAATGCTCGAATGCTTCTGGAATCAGCGGCAGCGAGCCGGTAATCAGGATTACGTCGTACGGTGCGTGCGAAGCCCAGCCGCGTGCGGCGTCGCCGACCTCGGCCGTGACGTTCGTGATGCCGTGCGCCTGGAAATTCCTCCGCGCCTGCTCACTGAGCTCGGGGATGATCTCGACGCTGTAGACATGCCTGGCGAGGCGGGCGGCAAGGGCGGCCGTGTATCCGCTTCCGGTGCCCACCTCCAGCACCTGGTCGTCGCGCTGAACGGCGGCTTCCTGCAGCAGGCGTGCCTCCAGTTTGGGGGCAAGCATGCACTCGCCGTGGCCCAGCGGGATTTCCATGTCGGCGAACGCGAGCTGGCGAAACTGCGGTGGAACGAAATCTTCGCGACGGACGGTGAGAAGCAGCTCCAGCACCGTCGGATCGAGCACGTCCCAGGTGCGAATCTGCTGCTCGACCATGTTGAATCGGGCCTGCTCGAAATCCATCGTCACGCATGTGTTCCCGGGGGTGGCCTCGGAGTTTAGCATCATTTGGCAGGGCCACTCGGCTCGACGGCCGCGTTCGGATAGGCCTCGGCCGCGCTCGCTCGGCGCGTTTAACAGGCACCGAAGCTGTCGTTTCGCCTTCGCGTGGGGCGGCAAGGTGTTGTCTTGGCGTCGGCCGGAAGGGCGAAAGCGCGCTGGACATTCATGCAGCATGTTGCATTCGGGGCTCGCTTGGGCTAACTTCGACGGACACGTTGGGGGTCCTGGGCGCACGCACAACCTGGGTGAGACATACCCTTCGAACCTGATGCGGGTAATACCGTCGTAGGGAAGCGTGGCGCTGGAGTCACCT
>WHTS01000096.1:13715-23487 GCA_009377585.1 Betaproteobacteria bacterium | reverse complement strand
CGAGAACATCGATCCCCGATCCACGAGAACATCGATGCCCCGATGCGCATACACCGGATGAGGCAGCTCGACACGGCCTCGCCCGCCATCGAGAAACCCGACGCATCATGGCGCGGCTGAGCTTCCCCGATCTCCTGCATGCGTGCGCGGTGTTCTGCCTTACCGCGCTCATCGCCCTGTGTATTGCGTGGGAGCTGTGGCTCGCGCCGCTGCGACCGGGTGGATCCTGGATGGTGCTCAAGGCGCTCCCGCTGCTCGCGCCGCTGTTCGGCATCCTGCATCGGCGGCTCTACACGTTTCGCTGGTCGGCGATGCTGGCGATCGCTTACTTCGTCGAAGGCGCGGTGCGCGTGTATGCTGATAGCGGCTTGTCTGCCGTGCTGGCAGGAATGGAGATCGTGCTTGCATTGCTCTTCTTCGCTGCCGCGGTCGCGTTCGTACGAGTGAGCTCGGGGCCGAGCCGCGGTGAGCGCGTGTCGTCGCCTGCCCGCTGAACGCGCGACTCAGCGTCGGAAGAGCCAGATCAGAACGCTGATGACGATCGAGACGACGATTCCGGTCGTAAGCGGAAACAACAAGTGAAAACCGTCGCGCTCGACGTGAATGTCGCCGGGCAGGCGGCCCAGACCGAGCTTCGAAAGCCACGGCCAGGCCACCCCCACGGCGACGAGGATCAGGCCGACAACGATGAGCCCGCGCGACATGGCTCTACTCGCCTCGTCACACCTGCGGATTGATGCGCTCGAACTTCGAGTGCAGCTTGTTCAGGGCGTTGATGTAGGCCTTGGCCGACGCGACCACGATGTCGGTATCGGCGCCCTGGCCGTTGACGATACGCCCGCCCTTGGTCAGGCGCACGGTCACCTCGCCCTGCGAATCGGTTCCGCTGGTGATGTTGTTCACCGAGTACAGCAGCAGCTCAGAGCCGCTGCCGACGATGGCCTCGACCGCCTTGAACGCCGCATCGACCGGACCACTGCCGCTCGCTTCCGAGCGCCGCTCCTTGCCGTCTTCGGTGAGCACTACGGCTGCAAACGGCTGCTCGCCGGTCTCGGAATGTGCGGTCAGCGCGACCAGCCGGTAGTGCTCGCTCTCGGCCTGGTCGTTGTCCTCTTCGGTCACGAGCGCCTGCAGATCCTCGTCGAAGATCTCGTGCTTGCGGTCGGCGAGATCCTTGAAGCGCTTGAATGCAGCATTGAGCGCCTGATCGCCGGCAAGCTCGACGCCGAGCTCCAGCAGGCGCGCCTTGAACGCATTACGCCCCGAGTGCTTGCCGAGCACGAGCTTGTTGGTCTTCCAGCCCACGTCCTCGGCGCGCATGATCTCGTAGGTGTCGCGGCTCTTCAGCACCCCGTCCTGATGGATGCCGGCCTCGTGCGCGAAGGCATTCGCGCCCACGATCGCCTTGTTGGGCTGCACCGGGAAACCAGTGATGGTGGACACCAGGCGACTTCCTGGCACGATCAGCGTGGTATCGATGTTGGTGTCGCAGCCGAACACATCCTGGCGCGTGCGCACCGCCATCACGATTTCTTCCAGCGAAGCGTTGCCCGCGCGTTCACCGAGGCCGTTCACCGTGCATTCGACCTGGCGTGCGCCGGCGAGGATCGCCGACAGCGAATTGGCGACCGCGAGCCCGAGGTCGTTGTGGCAGTGCACCGACCACACGACCTTGTCGGAATTCGGAATCCGTTCGCGCAGCGAACGGATCAGCTGCCCGAAATGCTCCGGCAGCGTGTAGCCGACGGTGTCGGGAACGTTGATGGTGGTCGCGCCCGCGTCGATCACGCGCTCGAGGATGCGGCAGAGGAAGTCGATGTCGGAACGGCCCGCGTCCTCGGGCGAGAACTCGACGTTGTCGGTGTACTCGCGCGCCCAGCGCACCGAGCGCACCGCCTGTTCGACCACCTGCGAAGGCTCCATGCGCAGCTTCTTTTCCATGTGGATCGGGCTGGTCGCAAGGAAGGTGTGGATGCGCGGCGAACGGGCCGGACGCACCGCTTCGCCGCAACGGCGCACGTCCAGCTCGTTGGCGCGGGCCAGGCCGCACACCGTACTGTCCTTCACTGCGGCCGCCACCGCACGCACCGACTCGAAGTCGCCGTCGCTGGCCGCGGGAAAGCCGGCTTCGATCACGTCGACCCGCATGCGCTCCAGGTGGCGGCCGATGCGCAGCTTCTCCTCGCGTGTCATGGAGGCGCCCGGGCTTTGCTCGCCGTCGCGCATAGTGGTGTCGAAAATGATCAAACGCTCTTTCATGGCTGTCTCCGTCTAGAGGCCCGGCATGCGACCGCGCTGACACGGGCATGAGCCGGCATAGATTATGGGTCCCCGGGTGCCGAAGCAACCGGAGCGGACGACTAACTGCGATGGGGGTTGGAGTATTTAGCGCGCGAGGCGCAGCAGCAGGCTGCCCAACAGGACGTTGGCCAGGCAAGACACGAAGAACATGGGCCTGCTGAATATCATGCGGCCGACTATATGACGCCGGGCGTGGTTTGGCAAGTCGAAGTCCATCGAGCGCACATTTCCACTTTTCGCCGCTACCCCAGCGCGTCGAGCAGCACCGATCGATGCGCGAGCCGCAATGCGCTCAGGTACCGTCCGACCCGGGCCCACCCGTTCCGGAATTGGGCGGGATCTGGCGCCGGGACGCCCGCCGCCGCTCCAGGTAGCGCATCGTCCCGTATACGTAGCCGGAAGCAGCGTACGAAACCGACAGGCCGAACAGCAACTCCGGCAGCGTATTGGCGAACGACACCACGATGCCGATGGTGAAGGCGATGACGACCACCACCCAGAACGGCACGCTCTTGCGCAGGTTGATGTCCTTGCCGCTGTAATACGGCACGTTGCTCACCATCGTGAGCCCGGCGAAGAGGGTCACGCTCCAGGCGAGCCAGCGGATGTCCCGGCCCTGAATCTGGTACTCGTTCATGGCCCACACCAGCCCCGCGACCAGACACGCGGCAGCCGGGCTCGGCATGCCCTGGAAGAAGCGCTTGTCGGCGACTTCGACCTGGGTGTTGAAGCGCGCGAGCCGCAGCGCCGCCCCGAGGCAATAGACGAACGCGGCGACCCAGCCGAGCCGCCCCATGACCTGCAGCGCCCAGACATAGGCGATCAATGCGGGCGCGAGCCCGAACGACACCATGTCGGACAAGCTGTCGTATTCGACGCCGAATGCGCTTTGAGTGCGCGTGAAGCGGGCGACGCGGCCATCGAGCCCGTCCAGCACCATCGCGACGAAGATCGCCATCGCCGCCAGCTCGAAGCGGCCGTTCATCGCCTGCACGATGGCGTAGAAGCCGGCGAACATGGCGCCGGAGGTGATCAGGTTCGGCAGCCAGTAGATGCCGTGACGGCGAAACCGGTTCTTCAGCAACCCGCGGTGACGGCCAGGCGGCGGATAGGGCTCCATGGGCGCCTATTGACGATCCGGTAAGCGGTTGACAAACCGCTTACCGCTGGACGCTCCCCTCTCCCTCTGGGAGAGGGGTTGGGGGTGAGGGAGCGAGCTGTGAGGCATTCTCAGGAGGCTCGCTAACGCAATTCGGCCAGCACGCTGGCACCCGCATACACCGTGTCGCCGACGCGGGCGCGCGGCGCGGCGTCCACGGGCAGGTAGACGTCGACACGCGAGCCGAAGCGAATGAAACCGAAGCGCTCGCCGCGGCGCAACTGCGTTCCCGGCTCGACGTAGCACAGGATGCGGCGCGCGATCAGACCCGCGACCTGAACGCAGGTCACGTCGACGCCACGCTCGGTTCGCAGCCACAGGGCGTTGCGCTCGTTGCCGGTCGATGCCTTGTCGAGCGCGGCGTTCAGGAAGGTACCCGCCGAGTACCAGATCTCGCGCACCGCGCCGTCGACCGGACTGCGATTGGAGTGCACGTTGAAGATATTCATGAACACCGACAGGCGCACCGCGTCGCGCTTCAGATACGGATCGTGAGTGCGCTCGACCGAAACGATGCGGCCATCGGCGGGCGCGAGCACGAGGTTCTCGCCCGGCGGCGGGGTGCGTGCCGGATCGCGGAAGAACTGGATGATGAACACCGCCACGAGCCACAGCGGGATCGACCAGGCCCAGCCGGCGAGCCCGGCGACTGCGGCCGCGACCAGGACCGACAGTGCGATGAAAACCCAGCCCTCGCGGGCGAGGACGGGATGGGGATAGAGCGAGCCGCCCGCAGCCATGGGTATGCCGTCAGGCAGCGCTGCCGAAAGGCTGCGGTCGCGACCGGTGCATCAGTTGCGCGACTTGTCGACCAGCCGGTTCTGCTTGATCCACGGCATCATGTCGCGCAGCTTCGTTCCGACCTTCTCCAGATCGTGCTCGGCCGACATGCGCCGCAATGCTTTCAGAGTCGGCGTGCCGGCGCGGTTTTCCAGAATGAACTCGCGCGCGAACTGCCCCGACTGGATCTCCTTCAAGATCCTGCGCATCTCCTCGCGCGTGCGATCGTCGATGATGCGCGGGCCGCGCGTGAAGTCGCCATACTCGGCGGTGTTCGAGACCGAGTAGCGCATGTTGGCGAGCCCGCCTTCGTAGATCAGGTCGACGATCAGCTTCACCTCGTGCAGGCATTCGAAGTACGCCATCTCGGGCGCATAGCCGGCTTCGACCAGCGTTTCGTAGCCCGACTGAATGAGCGCGGTGAGTCCGCCGCAAAGCACCACCTGCTCGCCGAAGAGATCGGTCTCGCATTCCTCGCGAAACGTCGTTTCGATCACGCCCGCTCGGGCCGCGCCGATCGCTGCCGCGTACGACAACGCCAGATCGCGCGCCCGTCCGCTCGCATCCTGATACACCGCGATGAGCGAAGGCACGCCGCCGCCCTGCACGTAGGTCGAACGCACCAGGTGCCCCGGGCCCTTGGGCGCGATCATCACCACGTCGAGGTCCTTGCGCGGCTCGATCTGCTGGAAGTGGATGTTGAAGCCGTGCGCGAAGGCCAGTGTCGCGCCTTTGCGGATGTTCGGCTCGATCTCCTGCCGGTAGACGTCGGCATGATGCTCGTCGGGCAGCAGGATCATCACCAGGTCGGCGCCCTTGACCGCATCGCCGACCGCCTTGACGGCAATGCCGGCCTTCTTCGCCTTGTCCCAGGAGGCGCCGCCCTTGCGCAGCCCCACGGTCACCTTGACGCCCGAATCCTTCAGGTTGTTGGCGTGCGCATGGCCTTGCGAGCCGTAGCCGATGATGGTGACCTTCTTGCCGCGGATCAGCGAAAGGTCGGCATCCTTGTCGTAGTACACCTTCATGGTTTCCCCTTTGATGATCGGACCCGGGCCGGCGCTCGTGCGCCGCATGAACGCCGAGCCGCTAGTCCCGAGTCAGAAGTTCGTCACCCCCGCGAACGCGGGGGTCCAGGTGGAGTCTCGTTCTGGATTCCCGCTTGCGCGGGAACGACGAATTACGACGAATTTACGATTCACCATACTAGAGCTTCAGTACACGATCGCCGCGGCCGATGCCGGAGGCGCCGGTGCGAACGGTCTCCAGGATCGCGTCGCGCGACACCGCCTTGAGAAACGCGTCGAGCTTCGAGCCGCTACCGGTGAGCTCGATGGTGTAGTCGCGGTCGGAGACGTCGATGATGCGGCCGCGGAAGATGTCGGCCATGCGCTTCATTTCCTCTCTGTCCTTGCCCACGGCACGCACCTTCACCAGCATGAGCTCGCGCTCGATGTGCTCGCCCTCGGACAGGTCGATGACCTTGACCACGTCCACCAGCTTGTTGAGCTGCTTGTTGATCTGCTCGATCACGTCGTCCGAGCCGCTGGTGACGATGGTCATGCGCGACATCGTCGGATCCTCGGTCGGCGCGACGGTGAGCGACTCGATGTTGTAGCCACGGGCGGAGAACAGTCCCGCGACGCGCGACAAGGCGCCTGGTTCGTTCTCCAGCAGGACGGAAATGATGTGCCGCATCGACCAGCGCCTCCCAGCGAAACGTCCCTCAGACGAGGATCATCTCGGACAGCCCCTTGCCGCCCGGAATCATCGGATAGACGTTCTCTGCCTGGTCCGTGACGAAATCCATGAATACCAGCTCGTTCTTTCGCTTGAACGCCTCGGCCAGCGCGCCCTCGACATCCGCCGGCTTATCGATGCGCATCCCGACATGGCCGAACGATTCGGCCAGGCGAACGAAATCGGGCAGCGCATCCATATAGGATTCGGCATAGCGGTTGCCGTGGAAGAACTCCTGCCACTGCCGCACCATGCCCATGTAGCGGTTGTTGAGGTTGATGATCTTGAGCGGCAGGCGGTACTGCTTGCAGGTCGAGAGCTCCTGGATGCACATCATGATCGACGATTCGCCGGTCACGCACGCGACCGTCTCCTTGGGGTGGGCGAGCTGCACGCCCATCGCCGCCGGCATGCCGAAGCCCATCGTGCCCAGGCCCCCGGAGTTGATCCAGCGCCGCGGCTTCTCGAACTTGTAGAACTGCGCGGCCCACATCTGGTGCTGGCCCACGTCGGAAGTGACATACGCCTCGCCCTTGGTCGCTTCGTACAGCTTCTGGATGACGTACTGAGGCTTGATGAGCGGGCTGGAGCGGTCGTACTTGAGGCTGTCGCGCGCGCGCCACAGCTCGATCTGCGCCCACCAGGTTTTGAGCGCGCTCGCATCGGGCTTCGCAGTGGAGGCGCCGAGCTGCTTGATCAGCTCCGGCAGCACATCGCGCACGTCGCCCACGATCGGCACATCGACCCGCACCCGCTTGGAGATCGAGGACGGATCGATGTCGACATGGATGATCTTGCGCTTCTCGTCGAAGAAGTGGTGGGGATTGCCGATCACTCGGTCGTCGAAGCGCGCACCGATGGCGAGCAGCACGTCGCAGTGCTGCATGGCCATGTTGGCTTCGTACGTGCCGTGCATGCCCAGCATGCCGAGAAACTGGTTGTCGCTCGCCGGGTACCCGCCCAGGCCCATGAGCGTGCTGGTGCAGGGAAAGCCGAGCTTGCGCACGAGTTGCGCGAGCTCCTTGGCGGCATTCCCCAGCACGACGCCCCCGCCGGTGTACACCATCGGCCTCTCGGCTTGCGTGAGTAGCCCGAGCGCCTTCTTGATCTGCCCGCCGTGGCCCTTGGTCACCGGGTTGTACGAGCGCATCGAAATCGTTTCCGGGTATTCGAACTTCAGCTTGGCCGCCGTCACGTCCTTCGGAATATCCACCACGATCGGCCCCGGGCGGCCGGACGCTGCCACGTAGAACGCCTTTTTCATCGTGACTGCGATATCGCGTACGTCCTTCACCAGGAAGTTGTGCTTCACGCAGGGGCGCGTGATGCCGACTGTATCGACCTCCTGGAAGGCGTCCTGCCCGATCGCGTGCGTGGGCACCTGGCCCGTAACCACCACCAGCGGGATTGAATCCATGTACGCGGTGGCGATCCCGGTGACCGCATTGGTGACGCCGGGGCCGGAGGTCACCAGCGCCACGCCGACCCGCCCGGAAGCGCGTGCGTAACCATCGGCGGCGTGCACCGCGGCCTGTTCGTGGCGCACCAGGACGTGCTTGACCTTGTCCTGCTTGAAAAGCTCGTCGTAGATGTAGAGGACGGCGCCGCCCGGGTAGCCGAAAACGTAGTCCACGTTTTCCTGCTGCAGGCACCGCACCACAATCTCTGCGCCGCTGATTTCCATTGCACTTTCCGGGAAAAGCCGAACTCGAAACATTACCGGCAGGCGTCGCGCCGGTCAAGCCGACGGCGGCCGGGCGTTGTCCGGAGGTCGGCGGCCGCGCCCGCCGTGGCTTACGCAGCGGGCATTTGCTAACATCGCCCGCGGAACGCAGGGACCCGAAAAATTCGAATCTGACGGCGGCCAGTGCAGGCGGCGGCAATCCCTGGGCGCGATTCCGGACAAGGCAAGCATAAACTGGCTACCCGCAAGGAACTGTCCGATTTCCTCGCTGAAGTCGAGCGGCGAGCGTACAAACAAGCGCTTTACGCCGTGCGCGATCCGCATACCGCGCTGGATATCGTGCAAGACGCCATGCTGAAGCTTGCCGAGAAGTACGGAGCCAGGCCCGCGCACGAGCTTCCGCTGGTGTTCCAGCGCATCGTCCAGAACGGCATACGGGACCATTTTCGGCGTGCGCGCGTACGTTCGTTCTGGACGTCGCCCCTGTCGGCGCTCAGGCCTTCCGGCGCCCAGGACGATGATTCGGATCCGCTCGAGAGCCTGGAAGTGGATCCCGGCGTGAAAATTGCCGCCGAGCGGCCACCCGCCGCCCTCGAACAAGCACAAACGGTTGGATTGATCGAGAAAGCATTGGAAGCCCTGCCGCCTCGTCAACGTCAGGCGTTTTTGCTGCGTTACTGGGAGGAAATGGATGTGGCCGAGGCGGCCGCAATCATGGGATGCTCGGAGGGCAGCGTGAAGACGCACTGCTCGAGGGCCACCCACGCCATCGCCGCATTCCTGAAGCGAAAAGGTTTCGAACCATGAGCATGAGCGAACACGAACTGGCGGGCCGCATCGTGCAACGGCTGGAACGCGGTCTGGACGAGATCGACCCGCGCACGCTGGCGCGCTTGCGCTCGGCGCGCGCGACGGCTGCCGAACGCATCCAGCCGGAGCCCGCACCCCTGCTCGCCTGGGCCGGTGCCGTCGGTCCGGTTTTGCTGTTGCGCCGCTTGAGTCCGCGTTACCTGCTGCCGATCGTTGGCATGGTGCTCACCGTGTCGGCGATGGTCTATTGGCAGCAGCAACAGCGCATCGAAGACCCTGTCGAAATCGACGCGAAACTCCTTGCCAGCGATCTGCCGATCGACGCGTTGCTCGACAAGGGTCTCGATACATGGCTGTAGCGCTAGCCTCGCTCGCCCTGCTGCTGTGTCTCGCTGCGCCCGCCGGCGCCCTGGCTGCCGAAGCGGCCCGGCCTGCCTGGTCGGAGCTGACGCGATCGCAGCGCAATATCCTGCAACCGCTGCAACACCAATGGCCCAGGATCAATGCGATGCAGCGCAAACGCTGGATGGCTTTGGCCGATCGCTATCCGCGGATGAGCCCGGCCGAGCAGAAACGCATCCAGGAGCGCATGCAGGACTGGGCGAAGTTGACGCCGCAACAGCGCGACGCGGCGCGCAAGCGCTATCGGGCACTGACCCGGATGACGCCCGAGCAGCGCCGAGCCATCATCAAGCAGTGGACCGAGTCGCAGGAAGCGCAGCAAGCGCTGCCGAGCGAAACGACGCCGCCGGAAAGCACCGAAAGCGCGAAATCGGCGGAGCCGCCTGCCGAGGGCGGCACGGTGCCGGAAACGGCCTCCGGGCTTGTCGCCGAGAAGCCTGAGCCGGCCAATCCTTAAGCCAATTTAAACCGCAAGCCGTGTCGCATCCCCAACCCGAACAGGTTGCCGCGCCTGTGCGCATTCGGCTGCTCGCGGCCGTCTACGAAGCGCTGCTGCTGGCCGCGCTCCTCATGCCGGCGACGGCGATCTTCATCGCGATCGCCGGCGACGCGCGTGAACAACCCCTGCACATCGTTCTGCAGATCTATCTGCTTGCGATCAGCGCAGCCTATTTCGTCTGGAGCTGGACCGGCGGCCGGCGCACGCTGCCCATGCGCACGTGGCGGCTGCGACTGGTCGATCGACGCGGTGCGCCCCCGGGCGCCGGCGTCGCGCTGGCGCGGTTTCTCATTGCGGCGGCCACCTGGCCGCTCGCTGCATTACCGTTGTGGTGGGCGCTGTTCGATCGAGAACGCCACTTCCTGCACGATCGCGCGGTCGGCACCCGTTTGGTGCG
>WHTS01000096.1:3934-13435 GCA_009377585.1 Betaproteobacteria bacterium | reverse complement strand
CCAATCCCAGCATGATGCCGACGAAAATCCGACCGCCGATGCCGCCCGTGCGCCGCTGCATATGGGCGAACGGCAACGCGAGCACCATCATCACCACCACGGCCAAGGGGTAGGTGAACTTGGTCCAAAGCGCGATCTCGTACCGGATCGATTGCTGCCGGCTCTCGCGCAGATGCTCGACGTAGGAAACGAGGTCGCGCACCGAGCGCTGTTCCGGATCGACCAGCAGCACGTTCAGGATCGCGGGCGAAAGCACCGAAGTCCAGTAGCTTTGGTCGACGCGCTCGACCCGCGTGCGGCCCTGATCGAACACGGTGCGTACGACGTTGCGCAGCAGCCAGCGCTCGTCGTTCTGATACACCCCGCGCTCGGCATAGCTGATCGAGAGCAGCCGGTAGTCGTCGTCGAACTGGTAGATGCGAACGCCGGCCAGGGTCGCGTCCGGCAAGGGCTGCAGCACGTTGATGAAGCTGCGCGCCTCGCGTATCCACAACCCCGAGCGGAAGTCGCTCGCGACCACGCCCGTTTTCGCCCGCACGCGCAGGCGCTGGGCGGCCTGCTCCGAGGCTGGGGCGACGAACTCGCCCAGCAGGAAATTCACCGCGGCCAGCACCAGGCCGATCTGCGCGAGCATCCAGGCGAAACGGCGCACCGACACGCCGGAAACACGGATCACGGCATACTCGGAGCTCGCCGCCAGCTGTGCCAGCGCGAAGATGGTTCCGATCAACACCGCGATCGGAAACAGCTCGTACACGTGCCCGGGAATGGACATGAGCACGTAGCCGAAGATTTGCGGCAGACGGTAGCTGCCCTGGCCGAAATCCTTCAGTTCGCGGATGAGATCGAGCAGGGCGAACAGGCTCACCAGCGCGGCAAATACGAAGGCCGTCGCACCGAGCGTCTCGGTGACGAGATAACGGCGGATGAGCTTCATGCGAATCTGCGCCGCAGCGAAAAGACCGCCACGCGCCGGTAAAACAGCGCTGCCAGCACGAGCAGCATGGCGGTGTGCACGCCGAGGATGCCGGCGACGGCGCCCACCCGGCCTTGCGCAACCCAGGCCTGAACCATGCTCATGCAGTTGCTGTAGACCAGGTAGATCAGCAGGGCCAGGATCAGATTGAGCGAGCGGCCGCCGCGGGGATTGACGAAGGAGAGCGGGATCGCCAGCAGCGACAGGACCAGCGCCGAGACCGGCAGCCCGATGCGCCAAGTGAGCTCCGCGCGCGCGCGCGCGGATTGCAGTCGCAACAGGTCGTAGGTATCGAGCGACTTGACGGTCGGCAGCCCGGGCTTGGCTTCATAGGCTTCGACGCGAATCGCATAGCGCTCGAAGCGGGTAATGCGAAACTCGGGCGAGCCCGGCGTGCCCTCGTAGCGGCTGCCGTCCATGAGGACGAGAAACCGATCGCCGTTCGGCGCGACTTCCTGGTAGCCGCTCCGCGCCACCATCACGCCTTCGCGCTGGTGCTGCAGCGAGCGCACGAACACGTTGCCGACGAGATTCGCCTCGCCCTCCATCTGCTCCACGAAGAACACCCGCTCGGCGTGCCGGGATTCGCGAAACACCCCGGGAGCCACACCCGAGAGCTCGTCGCGTGAATTGAGCTGGACGCGATATTCCTCGGCCAGGCGCACCGACCAGGGCGAGAGCAGCAGCGACAGCAGGCCGACGGTGAAGACGAGCGGCAGGGAGAACGCAAGCACCGGCCGAATCCAGCCGTAGAGGCTCATCCCGGAGCTGAACCAGACGACCATCTCCGAGTCGCGGTAGCTGCGCGTGAGCGTCATCAGCACGGAAATGAAGAGCGTGAGCGTGAGCAGCACGGGGAAATAGCCCAGCGCGCTGAAGCTCAGCATTGCGGCCACCGCGTCCACCGCAAGCGTGCCGGCCGCGGCCTGCCCCAGGTAGCGGATGAATTGGGTAGTGAGCGTGATCGCCACCAGCACCACGAACACGCCTGCGGCGGTCGTCGCGAACTCGCGCAGCAGGGTCCGACGAAAAATCATGCGTCGGCCGTCCTATTGCCTTTTTTGACTTGACGTTGCCAGTGCTCCGATAATTCAGCGAGATACCGGCAGGGGAGGCGCCACCCTCGGGGCTGCGCAGAGATGTCGACCCTCCGGACAACGTCCGCGGACCGGCGCTCCGAAATACCCCGCCCGCGTCGCTTGTTCGAAGCAGGAGAGCGCAGTGGAATTTAGCATAAAAAGCGGGGCCCCCGAGAAGCAACGCAGCGCCTGCGTGGTGGTGGGCGTGTTCGAGTCGCGCAAGCTGTCGGCGGCGGCGGAATCGATCGATCGCGCTGCGAACGGCCATCTCGCCGAGATCGTTCGCCGCGGCGACATGGAAGGAAAACTCGGCGCGACCCTGTTGCTGCACAATGTCCCGAACGTCCTCGGCGATCGCGTGCTGCTGGTGGGGCTGGGGCGCGAACGCGAGTTTCGCGACAAGGAATACCGCGATGCCTGCCGCGCCGCGGTGCGCACGCTCAACGACACCGGCGCGATGGAAGCCGTGCTGTTCCTGACCGAGCTGCCCGTGCGCCGCCGCGGCCTTTCCTGGAAGATCGCGCAAGCGGTGCTGGTCGCCGCCGAGACGCTGTATCGATTCGATCAGCTCAAGAGCAAGCAGGACGAAGTGCGCCGGCCGCTGCGCCGTCTGACGCTCACCGTGACGCGCCGCTCGGAGCTCGCCGAAGCGGAGACGACTGCGCACCAGGCGCAGGCGGTCGCCGAGGGCATGCGGCTCGCCAAGGATCTGGGCAATCTGCCCCCGAACGTGTGCACGCCCACGTACCTGGCGGAGCAGGCGCGCGGCATTGCGAACGCGCACGGCATGCGCTGCGAAGTCCTCGAAGCCGCCGACATGGAGAGCCTCGGCATGGGGGCGCTGCTGGCAGTGGCGCGCGGCACGGCCGAGCCGCCCAAGCTCATCGTGCTCGACTACCGGGGCGCGGACCCTGCCGCGCAACCCGTGGTGCTGATCGGCAAGGGCGTCACCTTCGACACCGGCGGCATCTCGCTCAAGCCCGCGGCCGAGATGGACGAGATGAAGTTCGACATGTGCGGCGCCGGCTCGGTGCTCGGCACGCTGCTCGCCGTGGCACAGATGCGCCTGCCGCTCAACGTGGTCGGGATCGTTCCGAGCACCGAGAACATGCCCGGCGGCCGGGCGACCAAGCCGGGCGACATCGTGAGAACGCTCTCGGGGCAGAGCGTCGAAGTCCTCAACACCGATGCCGAGGGCCGTCTCATCCTGTGCGATGCGCTCACGTATTGCGAGCGCCTCAAGCCGGCGGCCGTGATCGATGTCGCCACGCTCACGGGCGCTTGCGTCATCGCCCTCGGTCATGTCGCGGCGGGCCTGTTCTCCAACGACGACGCGCTTGCGCGCGAGGTCCTGGCTGCCGGCGATGCGGCCTACGACCGCGCCTGGCACATGCCGCTGTGGGACGACTATCAGGAACAGCTGCGCAGCAATTTCGCCGACATGGCGAACATCGGCGGACGGCCCGCGGGCAGCATCACCGCCGCCTGCTTCCTGTCGCGCTTCGCCAAGAATTTTCGCTGGGCGCATCTCGATATCGCCGGCGTGGCATGGAAGTCCGGCCGCGAGAAAGGCGCAACCGGCCGGCCGGTACCGCTGCTCGCGCAGTTCCTGATCGAGCGCTCCGGCGCCGGCTCGCGAAGCTCGGGCGCGTGACCACGATCGATTTCTACACCCAGGTGCCGGACAAGCACGATTTCGTGCGCCGGCTCTGCGCCAAGGCGCTCGCTGCGCGAGCGCGGCTCATGCTGTGGGCCGCCGACCGCGACGCCTGCCAGCGTTTGTCGCGCATGCTGTGGAGCGTGCCCGCGACGGGGTTCGTTCCGCACGTCGCCGCTCACGATCCGCTCGCCGCCGTCACGCCCGTCATCCTGGACTGCGAGGCGACTACGTTCGCGCACGACGACGTGCTGGTGAATCTGCGCGCCGAAGTGCCACCGTTCTTCAGCCGCTTCCACCGGCTGGTCGAGATCGTCGCTGCCGGCGACGAGGACGATGCGGCAGCGGCGCGCACACGCTATCGCTATTACCGCGACCGCGGTTACGAGCTGCGCAACCACGACATGTCGCGCAGCGCGCCCACCGCCACCAACCGGGCATGATGAGCGACGACGCGCACAACCGGGATCTCATCCGCAAGGTCGATGCGCTGCTCAACAAGCACCGCGGCATGGACCCTCCCCCACGATCGCCCGATGAGGAGCCGCCGGCTGCGGCAGCCGACCGCACCGCGGCGCCCGATGCGCCTCGAGCTTCCGAGTCGCCTGCCCCGCTGGCGCTCGACGCGAGCCCACTGCAAGGGCAGCGCGCTCAGGAGCCCGGACCACGCGGTTTGCTGCCCCCGGACGACGATCCGGACATCCCGGTTCTGACCGATGTGGTGCTTCCGCCCGCCCCGTTATTCGAGCCGCCGGAGGCGATCGAGCCCGAAGCAGGCGCGGACCTGGCAGGCAGCGATGTGGTTGGGCGCGATACGCTCCCCGCGCGCCCGGGCAGTGGGAGCGATACCGAGCCCTCGGTGATCACCCGCGTCCAAACGCAGAACCTCGAGCACCAGGTTTATCTCAAGCTCAAGGCAAGTCTCGATCAACAGATTGCGCAGGTGATCGAGAAGCGGTTTCTGCCGGCCATCGGCGATGCGCTCAACCAGGCGGTCGAGCGCATGGCCGAACGCATGACCGAGCGCGTGGGGGGCAGCATCGCGAACCAACTGCAGTCGTCGCTGCGCGAGGTGCTCGCCGAGCAGGCTCGAAGCGTGGCCAAGGCGCTTCCGTCGCCGGAAGCCAACGCGGGCTCCAGTATAATGCCGGCCTTTTCCCCCGCCCCCCCTCCGATGGACCTCGCCAAGAGTTTCGAGCCGCAGGATATCGAGCGTTCGTGGTATGGGCGTTGGGAAGCCGCAGGTTACTTTCGCGCCGGCTATACGCCGGGGAAACCCGGCTATTGCATCCTGCTGCCACCGCCAAACGTGACCGGCACGCTGCACATGGGGCATGCGTTCCAGCATACGTTGATGGACGCGCTCATCCGCTACCAGCGCATGAGCGGACGCAACACGCTCTGGCAGCCCGGCACCGACCACGCAGGTATCGCCACGCAAATCGTGGTCGAGCGCCAGCTCGAGCAGCAGGGTGTCGATCGGCGAGCGCTCGGACGCGAGCCTTTCGTCGAGCGCGTATGGCAATGGAAGGCCGAGTCCGGCTCGACCATCACGCGCCAGATGCGCCGCCTGGGCGCATCGTGCGACTGGGAGCGCGAACGCTTCACGATGGACCCGGGGCTCTCGCGCACCGTCAGCGACGTTTTCGTGCGCTTGTACGAGCAGGGCCTCATCTATCGCGGCAAGCGCCTGGTCAATTGGGATCCGGTGCTGCAGACCGCCGTGTCCGACCTGGAAGTCGTCTCCGAGGAGGAGGATGGCCAGCTCTGGCACATCCGCTACCCGCTCGAAGACGGCAGCAGCGACATCGTGGTTGCGACCACGCGTCCGGAAACGATGCTCGGCGACGTCGCCGTGGCGGTCAATCCGAACGATTCGCGCTATGCGCATCTGCTGGGTCGCCGCGTCGTGCTGCCGCTCACCGGGCGCAGCATCCCGCTGATCGCCGACGACTACGTCGATCCCGAGTTCGGCACCGGCTGCGTCAAGATCACGCCGGCGCACGACTTCAACGACTATCAGGTGGGGCAACGCCACGCGCTCGACCCGATCGTCGTCATGACGCTCGATGGGCGCATGAACGACAACGCGCCGCCGGCGTATTGCGGGCTCGACCGGCTCGAGGCGCGCGGACGCGTCGTTGCCGATCTGCAAGCCGAGGGCTTGCTGGCCGAGGTGAAGCCGCACAGGTTGACCGTACCTCGCGGCGATCGCACCAATGCCGTCATCGAGCCCATGCTCACCGATCAGTGGTTCGTCGCGATGTCGAAGCCGGGGCCGAGCGGCAAGTCGATCGCGCAGGCGGCGCTCGACGTGGTGGCCGACGGGCAGATCCGGTTCGTGCCCGAGAACTGGACCACGGTCTACAACCAGTGGCTGCAGAACATCCAGGACTGGTGCATCTCGCGCCAGCTATGGTGGGGTCATCGTATTCCCGCGTGGTACGACACGCTCGGTCGCGTGATCGTCGCGCACGATGAGGTCGGCGCCTATCGGCAGGCCGCCGGGCTGCTGGCGGCGGATAACGAGCGCACCTCGGATGCGCAACGGTTGCGCGCGCTGATCGGTACGCTCGACATCCTGCGCGCAACCGGCGCGCTGCCCCCGGACGTGCGCGAAGACCTGCAGCGAACGCACCCGCACCTCGTGCTGCGCCAGGACGAGGACGTGCTCGATACCTGGTTCTCCTCGGCCCTGTGGCCGTTCTCGACCCTCGACTGGCCCGAAGACAACCCGGCGCTGGCGCTCTACCTGCCCTCCAGCGTGCTGGTGACGGGCTTCGACATCATCTTCTTCTGGGTGGCGCGCATGGTCATGATGACCCTGCACTTCACCGGCAAGGTTCCGTTCCGGGAAGTGTACGTGACGGGGCTCGTGCGCGACGCCGAAGGCCAGAAGATGAGCAAGTCGAAGGGCAACATCCTCGATCCCCTCGATCTGATCGACGGCACCGCGCTCGATGCACTGGTCGCCAAGCGCACGACCGGCCTGATGAATCCCAAGGATGCACCCCGCATCGAAGCCGCCACGCGCCGGCAGTTCCCCGACGGCATCCCCGCTTTCGGTACCGACGCCGTGCGCTTCACCTTCGCGAGCCTGGCGAGCCACGGGCGCGACATCAAGTTCGACCTGAACCGCTGCGACGGCTACCGCAATTTCTGCAACAAGCTGTGGAATGCCGCGCGCTTCGTGCTCATGAATACCGACGGCCAGGACACCGGGCTGGACGAAAGTCTGCCGGTGACACTCACCGACGCCGATCGCTGGATCGTGAGCCGGCTGCAGATCGCCGAAACCGCCGTGCACGCGGGCTTTCGCGACTATCGCTTCGACATGGTATCGCGCGCGATCTACGAGTTCGTCTGGGACGAGTATTGCGACTGGTACGTGGAGCTCGCCAAGGTGCAGCTCGGCGCCGGCGATGCCGCGGCTCAACGCGGCACCCGGCGCACGCTCGTGCGCGTACTGGAGGCGGTGCTGCGTCTCGCGCATCCGATCATTCCCTTCATCACCGAGGAGCTGTGGCAGAAGGTCGCCCCGCTCGCCGGCAAGAGCGGAGGCAGCATCATGATCGCCCCCTATCCGTCGCCGCAGCCCGCCCGGATGGACGCGGGTGCGGAGAACCGGATCGCGGCGCTCAAGGACATGATCAACGCCTGCCGCCAGCTCGCCGCCGAAATGGGCGTGAGCCCGGGCAAGCGCGTGCCGCTGCTCGTTTCGGGCGATGCCGCGCGCATCGAAGGCTATGCGCCGTATCTCAAGGCGCTCGCGCGCCTGTCGGAAGTGAGCGCGCTCGCCGAGCTGCCGCGCGCCGAGGCGCCGGTTGCGATCGTGGGCGATTTCCGCCTGATGCTCAAGATCGAGATCGACGTCGCGGCCGAGCGCGAACGCCTCACGCGCGAGAAGCAGCGCCTCGAAGGCGAAGTGCACAAAGCCGAGGACAAGCTCGCCAATCAGAACTTCGTCGAGCGCGCACCCGAGCGCGTGGTCGCGCAGGAGCGCGATCGGCTGGAGAATTTCCGCGCGACGCTCGACCAGCTGAACGCCCAGCTCGCCCGGCTGCAGTGAGCCGCGTGCGGGAATGAGCGGGCGCGCATGAAGCATTCGCTGCGCGCGCTCAGGCATCCCAACTTCCGCCTCTTCTTCGCCGGCCAGACGGTATCGGTGATCGGTACCTGGATCCATACCATCGCCATGAGCTGGCTGGTGTACCGCCTGTCCGGCTCCGCGCTGCTGCTCGGGCTGACGGGATTCGCCAGCATGGCGCCGCTGTTTTTCTTCGTCCCCTTGACGGGTTTGTTGGCCGACTGGGTCGATCGCCAGCGCTTGCTCCTGATCACGCAGGTGTTCGCGGCGATCCATGCCGTAGCCATGGCCGGGCTCGCCTATGCAGATCTGTTGAACGCCTGGCACGTCATTGCGCTGGCAACGCTTCTGGGCATCATCCAGGCAGCCGATACGCCGCTGCGCCAGACGTTTCTGCCCGAGATGGTCACCGCGCGCGAGGATCTGCCGAGCGCGGTGGCCCTGAGCGCCTTCATGCAGCAGGCGGGAAGGCTCATCGGACCCACCATCGCCGGGGTGCTGATGGCCGTCTCCAGCGAAGCGCTGTGCTTCCTCGTCAACGCCCTGAGCAAGCTGGGCGTCATTGCCGCGGTCGCGGCGATGAGAATCGAGCAACGCCCGCGCGCGCGACGCCAGGCGCGCGTGGCCGCCGATCTCGCCGAAGGGCTGCGCTATGCCTGGGATACCGTGCCGGTGCGTATTCTGCTGCCTACGCTCGCCGTTGTGAGCTTCATGATCGCCCCCTATCAGGCGCTGATGCCGATATTCGCCGCCGAGATCTTTCACGGCGGCGCGGACACCCTGGGCTACCTCACGGGCGCAGCCGGATTGGGCGGCGGCGTTGCGGTGCTGGTGCTGGCCGGGCGCAGAGACGTACGAGGCCTCGCGCGCATCATCCTGGCAGCCGCCGTGACGGCAGGTAGCGCGCTGATGGCCTTTTCGCAGACGCGTTGGCTGTGGCTTGCCTACCTCTTGCTCTTCTTCGTCGGCGCCGGGATGCTGGTCGTCATCACGGGCACCAGCACGATCCTGCAGACCATCGTCGAAGACGAAAAGCGCGGGCGCGTGATGAGCCTTTATACGATGTCGTTCCTCGGCATGATTCCGATGGGCAGCCTCGCTGCCGGCGCGCTGGCAGAACGGATCGGTGCGACCGCGACGCTCGCGCTCTCGGGAGCCTGCTGCATCGGGGCGGGCGGGGTGCTGTGGATCAAGCTGCCGGTGCTACGCAGCCATATCCGCGCGCATTACGTGCGACTGGGGATCGTGCGCGAGTAGCGCGTGCTCCCCTATCCGGGAACCTGCCCGCCTGGCGGGCACACGACGCTCCCCTCTCCCTTCGGGAGAGGGGCTGGGGGTGAGGGAGAGTTGTGATCTCTCACTTCTTGCGCATCAGAAAAACGTACTCGCCGTCGTTCTGCGCGTGCTCGAGCAACTCGTTCCCGGTCTGCTTGGAGAACGCCTGAAAGTCCTTCACCGAGCCCGGATCGGTGGCGAGGATCTTCAGGATCTGCCCCGAGCTCATGTCCGCGAGCGATTTCTTCGTGCGCAAAATCGGCAGGGGGCAATTCAGTCCGCGCGCATCGAGTTCCTTGTCGTGCTGTTCCATCTGCGGTTCCTCCATGCGGCACCCACGCGACATCGTCTGGGACCACGGCCCAAGCGCGCAACGCCCCCGCAAGGGCGCGGGCCGGGCGGCTGCGCGGCTATATTAGCAAATGTG
>WHTS01000096.1:0-3735 GCA_009377585.1 Betaproteobacteria bacterium | reverse complement strand
GGTCCGCGAATTCCCGGGCTCACCCCCCAGCCCCTCTCCCGGGGGGAGAGGGGAGTTGAGCGCGACGCCCGGAGCCCGCGTTCAGGAAGTGCTGATGTTGCGCTCGGCGAGCAATTGGCTCAAGCGCGTATTGGCCAGCGCCAGGCGGTCGACCAGCATGGCGAGAAAGGCGCCGTTGAACTGGTGTCTGCAGTTCTCGGAGGCCTGCTGCAAGCGCTCGGAACGGATCTCGATCACGGTGATCTGGGACAGCGCGGCGACGCTGGCGTTGCGCACGAATTCCTGCCGGGTGAGGTGCGCCATCTCCCCGAAGCAGGCGCCGGTGCGCAGCACGTTCAGAAGCCTGTCCTGCTTGGTGACCTTGACCTCGCCCGCGGCCAGCACGAAGAACGAGGTACCGACCTCGCCCTCCTTGATGAGCACTGTGTCCTTGGGATAGCGATGCCAGTTGGTGATGCGCAGCACCTCCCACAGCTCCACCTCGCTGAACGGCCGGAAGAAGTCGAGCTGGCGCAAGGTGTTGAACTTCTCGCTGTCGGGAATCGATTCGACTCGACTGGAGAGACTGCCGAAGGCGTTCGCCAGGTCGAAGGCGAATTCCTCCCAGGTCGGATAGCGCGCATCGGTCGACTTGTGCATCGCGCGCGCGACGATCGCGTCCAGATCGGGCGTCACCTCGGGCCGATAGCGCGACGGTGGCGGCGGCTCCGAGTTGATCACGTGATAGATGAGACTGTAGTTGTTGCTCGCCTGGAACGGCAGGCGCCCCGTGAGCAGCTGGAACAGCACCACGCCGAGCGAATAGATGTCGGTCTGATGCGTGAGCGTAAGCTCCTTCACCTGCTGCGGCGACATGTAGGCCGGCGACCCGATGCCGCTCACCTGCGTGGTCTGGGTGCTGTTGGTGAGCGCCGCGCCAAAGTCGGTGATCTTGATCTGGTTGTCTTTCGTGAGCAGGATGTTGGCCGGCTTGATGTCGCGGTGGATCACGCCCTGCTTGGCCGCATAGTCGAGCGCCTTGCAGCACTTGAAGACGATCTCGAGCACTTGCGCTGTCGGCAGCAGGCTGTCGACGCGCGCGAAACGCTCGAGCGTGCCGCCGTCGACGTACTCCATTACGATGTAGCTGCCGCCGTCCTCGGCCACCGCGTCGTAGATGGTCGCGATGTGCGGATGGGCGAGCTTGCCCGCGAGCGAAGCTTCGGTGATGAAGAGCTTGCGATAGCGCTTGCCGTATTCGCGATCCCGCAGCGCTTCGGGCAGCACCCACTTGATCGCTACGCGCCGGCTCGTAAATGGATCGACCGCCTCGAACACCGCGCTGGTCGCGCCGCGTCCCAGCTCGCGCACGATTTCGTACTTGCCGATCTTGCTCGGAATCAAAATATGACAAAGGAAAATGCGATTGCGGCTACGATACCACAAGGGTCCGCGCGCCAGCGCCGGAAATGGCGCAGCGAAGGACGGCTATTCGGTGGGCCGACGAGCGACGTCGACCCGCCCCTCGACCCAGGAACCTGCCCGCATCAGCGAGCGGCACGACGCTCCCCTCTCCCCCTGGGAGAGGGGCTGGGGGTGAGGGAAGAGACGCTCCGCGAGGTTCCAGGCCGCAAGAAATTCCCCTCACTGTGCCTGGCGTTCCTTTTCCAGGGTCTTCAACTGCGCGCGCAGCTCGCGCAGCCGCGCCTCGACGCTGGAAAGCTGATAGAAGTCCCCATCGCCCGAGCGCGCCGCGATCTGCAGCTGCTCCACCGCCGCGCCGATCATTCCCTGTCGGGCATAGGCTTCCGCCTGCGCCTTGTGCTGGAGCAAACGCTTGCCCTGCGCGGCGTAGGCGCGCGACTGAAGGATGTAGAGGCGCGTGTCGTCCGGATGGTCGCGCAGGCGGGCTTCCAGCATGCCCAAAGCGACATCCGGCTCGCCGCTCAGGACCAGCACTTCGGCACGATCGTAGACGAGCGCACGGTAATTGGGATGCGCCTGGACCGCTGCGGCGTAGTGTTGCATCGCCGCGCCGTAATCGCCCGACGCGATCAAAAGCTGGCCACGCAGCGCGGAGACCGCAGGCGAACGAGGCAGAAGCCGTTCGAGCTCGGACAGCTCGCGACTCGCACGCGTGTAGTCCTTGGCACGCAGCAGGGCGAGCGCAAGCCCGTAACGCGTAGCGGCTTCGTTGATGAAGCGGCGGTCCTTCAGCGCCAGCTCAAAGAACTTGACCGCCTGGTGGGGATCGGTCGAGTTCGCGCGCACCCGGGCGCGCACGATCTGGAATTCCACGTTGCCCGGAACCTGTTTGTAGGCGATCGACTCGGTGCGGTTCTGCAGATCGGCGATCCGCTCGCTCGTAACCGGGTGGGTGCGCAAGTAGGCCGGCGCCGCATTGAACTCATAGACCCGGCTTGCGCGCTGCAGCCGCTCCATGAAAAGCGGCATCGCGGCTGCGTCGAAACCCGCCTCCTGCAGGATCTGCACGCCCACCCGATCGGCCTCGCGCTCGGCGTCGCGTGAGAAGTCGAGCTGGTTCTGGATGGCGGCCGCCTGCGAGCCGGCAATGACCGCCTCGCCGAGTTGCGAATTCGAACGCGCGGCCAGCAGCCCCACCGCCAGTGCCGCCAAAGCCGCCAGCTGGCTGCGCTCCTGCCCTGCGATCATGCGGGCAATATGGCGTTGGGTCACGTGCGCGACTTCGTGCGCGAGCACGCCGGCAAGCTCCGACTCGGCCTCCGCAGTGAGGATCAACCCGGCATGTACGCCGATGAAGCCGCCGGGCAATGCGAACGCATTGACGCTGAGGTCGTCGAGCAGGAAGAACTCGAAGCTCTGGCGCGAGTCCGGACTGGCCGCGACCAGCCGGTTGCCAAGGCTGTTCAGATAATCGGTGACGACCGGATCGTCGCGATAGGAACGGTCCATGCGCACCTTTTCCATGATGCTCTCGCCCATGCGGCGCTCGGTGGTAGGGGTGAACACCGCTTGGGAGGCATCGCCGAGATCGGGCAGAGCCTGCGCGGGGCAACGCGCGGCCATGAGCAAGGCGAGCAGAAATAGAAGCGGCAGGCGCACGTCTACTATGATAAATTGGACCGCTCGCGAGTTCCTGACGCCGAAACAGTTCGTTACAGCTTTCTGCCGAGCTTTCCCGACTTTCACGGCGCTCGGTCCCTCACCCCCAGCCCCTCTCCCGGGGGGAGAGGGGAGCGTACGGTGCGTCGTGGATTTCATCCACTTTGCAAGAGCGAAGGCATGGCCGAGCCGGAATTCACCCATTTCGACGCCGCCGGCGCGGCGCGCATGGTCGACGTGTCGGAAAAGGACCCGACGCACCGCATTGCGAGGGCGCACGGACGCATCCTCATGCGCGCTCCCACGCTGGACGCGATCCGCCAAGGCACGGCAGCCAAGGGGGATGTGCTCGGCATCGCGCGCATTGCCGGCATCCAGGCGGCCAAACGCACCTCGGAGCTGATTCCCCTGTGCCATCCGCTCGCCCTGACCAAGGTCGATATCGCTTTCGAAACCGTGGCGGAACACAGCGCTGTCGACTGCGTCGCGACGGTGGAAACCATCGGCCGCACCGGAGTGGAGATGGAAGCGCTGACGGCGACCGCGGTGGCGCTTCTCACCATCTACGACATGTGCAAGGCGGTCGATCGCGGCATGCGCATCGAAGGCATCGCGCTCATGGAGAAACGCGGCGGCAAATCCGGCGCCTGGCTGGCGCCGCAGAGCACCTGA
>WHTS01000095.1:6495-23692 GCA_009377585.1 Betaproteobacteria bacterium | reverse complement strand
CAGCACAGGGCTTTGGCCGCTTTGCCAGGCATGGTTATTCCGGGAGGCGCCCGCCCATATCATGGTGCTGCGACCGCCGGCATCCCGGTGGTGGGCAGAGTCGGTCGCCGACCGTTTTTTGTGGGATAGAATCCGATCTTGTCCCACAAAGCGTCGGCCGTGGTCAGACTCCGCTACTTCGACCTACCCTTGCATACCGCGTATGCGCAGGCGAAGGAGATCGCGCTTGCCCAGGCGGCCGTACCGCTCCTGACCGCGGGCAGTCTCCAGACCGAGGAGCGGTCGGGCGGGAAGTTCGTCTATCGCTACCGCTACGATGCGAGCGGACGGCGCATCAACGAGTACCTCGGCGCGGCCACCGATCCGCAGACGGCGGTCAAGGCCGAACGGGCGAGGGAGGAGATCGCGGAGCAGGCTGCGATCGCCGAGCATAGCCGACGGCTGCGGAAGATCGGCTTCTACAGCGCCGACAACTCGACGCTGGTGACCGTCGCATCGCTCTTCAATGCCGGCGTGTTCGGCGGCGGCGGAGTATTGGTCGGCACGCACGCCTACGGGGCGATCCTCAACGAGCTGGGCGTTTTGGCCTCACCGTTCCCCATGACGGAAGACGTCGACGTCGCGAGCGGCCGGAGCATCGAGCTCGCGGCGCTGCCGCAAGGCGGTCTGCTTGCATTGCTTCGCCAGACCGGTTTGCCGTTCCACGAAGTTCCGGCGCTCGAGCGCGGTGGCCCCGCCACTTCGTTCAAGGTCCGAGGGCGAAATCTCAAGGTCGATCTGCTCGTGCCGGCACGCGGCAAGCCGTATGTGCCGGTACTCGTGCCGGAGCTGGACGCTCACGCGATCGCGCTGCCATACCTGCAGTATTTGCTCAGGAGCACGATCTCGTCCGTTCTGATCGGTCGTGACCGCATCGTGCCGGTGACCGTGCCGCATCCCGGTTGGTTCTGCCTGCACAAGCTCGCGCTGTACGCGCTGCGGACGGGCGCCGAGAACCCGAAGCGGGAGAAGGATGTGTACCAAGGCGCCGCGCTCGCAATGGCGCTGGCACACAAGCAGGACTTCCTGCTGATCGAAGCGATCGAGTCGATGGACAGCAAGCTCAAGGCGGCGATTCGGCCCGGCGTCGAACGGGCGCTGTCGCTTATCGGCGAGGATCAACCGGAAGTGGCGAGTCTGCTCGGCCCGTATGGCGGCAGGCGGCGCTACGCCCGAAGCTCGAAGCGTTGACCGCACGGGCCCGTTCGCTACGCCGTGACTCGCCTACACCAGAGCAATTGAGCACTACCTACTTGGCCGGTCCGGCGGCCTGGGCGCCTTGAGCGGGCGGCGGCGCGCCGGCTCCTGCAGCGGGCTTGACCACCACGGGCGCCTCCACGCTCGGAATGGCGTGTGGCTCCAACGCCGGTGCGTTGCGCGGATAGCCCGCCGTATCCAGCGCGGCGTTCCACTGGCTTTCGTCGAAGCCTTTCAGCTTCTGGTTCGTGCCGATCACCAGCAGCGGCACGGAGTTGTCCCCGCCGCTCACCTGCTTCCATGCTTCCTGTTCGCTCTGGCGGGAAGGATTGCGCACGGTGTGCGGAACGCCACGGCGCGCCAGGTAGTCGCGGGCCCGGTTGCACAGATCGCCGCAGTCGCTCATCCATACGGTAACCGGATTGCGCTTGGCGGCCTCCTGCACGGCAAACGGAGCGCCTGTCGTCTGAATGGTGTTCGGAACGATCTTTTGTTCCTCGGCGTTGCGCGCGTTGGGCGGCGGCGGGATGTCCGAATACTGCACGCGTCCCTGCGCATCGACCCACTTGTACATGGCGGCGTGCACCGGTACCGCGAGCGCTACGGCGAGCGCCAGAACAAGGAATTTCATCGTCTCCTCGCTTCGAGCCAGGTCGACTCACTGTAACACAGCCGATCCCCGCCCACGCAGGCAGGGCGTCACGCCGGCACGGCGTCGCTCATGCCGGTATGGCGCAGCAGGGCATCGATGCGCGGCTCGCGCCCGCGGAAGGCGACGAACGATTCGAGCGCCGGGCGGCTGCCGCCCACGCCGAGGATCTCGTCGCGGAAGCGCTTGCCGGTCTCGGCGTTGAGCACGCCGGTTTCCTCGAACAGGCTGTAGACGTCGGCGGACAGGACTTCGGCCCACTTGTAGCTGTAGTAGCCGGCGGCATAGCCGCCGCCGAAGATGTGACTGAAGCTGTTGGCGAAGCGATTGTAGGGCGGGGGCACGAGCACCGCGATTTCGGCGCGCACGCGGGCCAGTACGTCCTCGGTGGTTTCGGCGCCGTCCGGATCGTGCGCGCTGTGCAGCAGCATGTCGAACAGCGAGAACTCGAGCTGGCGCACGGTCTGCATGCCGATCTGGAAATTCCTCGCCGCCAACATCCGATCGAACAGTGCGCGCGGCAGGCGCTCGCCCGTCTCGACCTGCCGCGTCATCGGCGCCAGCACCTCCCACTCCCAGCAGAAGTTCTCCATGAACTGGCTGGGGAGCTCGACCGCATCCCATTCCACGCCGCTGATGCCCGCGACCGGTAGATCCTCGACGCGCGTGAGCAGATGGTGCAGCCCGTGTCCGAACTCGTGGAACAGGGTGCTTACGTCGTCGTGCGTGAGCAGCGCCGGCTTGCCGGCGACCGGCGCGGAGAAGTTGCAGGTGAGATACGCCACCGGCGCCTGGATCGCGGCTCCGATGCGGCGGCGGGTGATGGCATCGTCCATCCACGCGCCGCCGCGCTTGCCGGAGCGCGCGTACAAGTCGAGATAGAACTGGCCGACCCGCTCGCCGGCGCGATCGATCAGGCTGAAGAAGCGCACGTCCGGATGCCACAGCGGCGCCCGGTCTTCTCTCACGGCCAGGCCGTACAGCCGCTCCACCAGGCCGAACAAGCCGTTCAGCACCTGATCCTCGGGGAAATACTGCTTCACTTCCTGGTCCGAAAACGCATAGCGCGCGATGCGCAGCCGCTCCGAGGCGTAGGGAACGTCCCAGGCTTGCAAGCTGTCGAGACCAAGCTCCGCGCGAGCGAATGCCTTCAATTCCTCCAGGTCACGCTCGGCGAACGGCTTCGCGCGTCGCCCCAGGTCGTGCAGGAATTCGAGCACCTCGGCAGGCGATTTCGCCATCTTGGGCTCGAGCGAATACTGAGCGTAGTTCTCGAAGCCCAGCAGCTCGGCCAGCTCGCGTCGCAACTTCAGGATGCGGGCGATGATCGGCGTGTTGTTCCATTCCGCGTTGCCGAATTCCGAGGCGCGCGTCGCGTAGGCGCGATACATCAGCTCGCGCAAACCCCGGTCGGTCGCATACTGCATGACGGGCAGGTACGACGGCATGTGCAGCGTGAATTTCCAGCCATCCTGTCCCGCATCCTGAGCAGCCTTGTGCGCCGCCGCCAGCACATCGTCCGGAATGCCGGCAACGCGGTCACGATCGGTCTCGATGTGGGAGAACGCATCGGTGGCATCCAGAATGTTGTCGGAGAAGCGCGAGGTGAGCTCGGCGAGCTCTTCGCGTACCGCCTTGAAGCGCTGCTTGCGCTCGGGCGGGAGCTCGGCGCCGCCCAGGCGGAAATCGCGCAGCTCGTTCTCGATGACCTTGCGCCGGGCGGGATTGAGCGCAGCGAGCTCCTGCGATTGCGACAGCATGCGGTAGCGCTCGAACAAGGCCTCGTTCTGGCCGAGCTCGGTCCAGTATTGCGTGACCTTGGGCAGTGCGGCGTTGTAGGCTTCGCGCAACTCGGGCGTGTTCACGACCGCATTGAGATGCGCAACCTGTCCCCAGGTGCGGCCGAGGCGCTCGTTGGCGTCGATCAGCGGCTGTACGAAATCGTCCCAGGTGACGGGCGTTTGCGCCTGCGTCAGGCACGCGACGGCTGCGCGGCATTCGGCCAGCAGCGTGTCGATCGCCGGTGCCACCAACTGCGGCCCGAAATCGCTGAAGCGGGGCAAGCCCGAATAGTCCAGCAGTGGATTCATCGCTTCACCTTCCCAGCGCGTAGACGACCTGGCCTTCGACCAGGGTGTAGTGCACCTGTCCACGCAGCTCCCATTTGAAAAAAGGCGTGTTCTTGCCCATGCTCCGAAGCGACTGGGCGTCGATGCGCCAATAGCTGTCCGGATCGAACACGCACAGGTCGGCATCGCCGCCGACGCTCAACCGGCCCGCCTGGATGCCGAGGATACGCGCCGGCTCGCAGGTGATTCTTGCCAGCGCGGCCGCCAGGGGAATGGCACTTTCTTCCCCCCATTTGAGCGTCAGGGGCAGGAGCAGTTCCAGCCCGGTGGCGCCGGCGTCGGACTCGGCGAACGGAAGCTGCTTGGCGTCCTCGTCCACCGGGGTGTGGTCGGAGCACAACGCATCGATGGTGCCGTCGCTCAGGCCCGCGCGCAGCGCGTCGCGGTCGCGCTGGCTGCGCAACGGCGGCACCAGGTGGCAATTGGAGTCGTAGTAGCCGATGTCCATCTCGCTCAGGTGCAGGTGATGGATCGAGAGGTCGCAGGTGACCTTCAAGCCCTGGGCGCGCGCCTCGCGCAGCATCGCGAGCCCGGCAGCACTGGAGATTCGACAGAAATGAACCCGCGCATCGGTGTCGCGCATGAGATGCAGGATGGTCGCGATGGCGATGGTCTCGGCCGAGACCGGGATGCCGGCCAGTCCCAGGCGGGTGGCGACCTGGCCGTCGTGGGCGACACCGCCGCGGCCGAGAAAATGCTCCTGCGGGCGCAGCCACACCCGGTAGTCGAAGGTGGAGGCGTACTGCAGCGCGCTCATCAGCACCGCGGTATCGACCAGCGGCGCGTCGGCCTGGGTGAATGCGATGCAGCCGGCCTCGGTCAGCTCCGCCATTTCGGTCAGCCGCTCGCCGCGCAGCCCCTGGGTCAGGGCGCCCAGCGGATACACGCGCGCCTGGTTGAGGTTCCGGGCGCGATGCTTGAGCATCTCCACCAGCCCAGGCTCGTCCAGCGGCGGATCGGTGTCGGGCAGGCAGGCGAGACTCGTGACACCGCCCGCGACCGCGGCGTTCATTTCCGATTCCAGCGTGGCGATGTGCTCGTAGCCCGGCTCGCGCAGGCGCACGGCGAGATCGATGAGCCCCGGACAAATCACCAGGTTGCTCGCATCGATTTCGTGCTCGGGGCGAAAACCTTCGGGCCGCTTTCCCAGGCCGGCGATCCGGCCCTCGGCAATGTAGAGATCCTGAACGGCATCGAGCCCGCTCGCAGGATCGATCACCCGGCCGCCACGGATGTGGATCTTCATGCTAGTGTCCTGAGTCAGAACTTCGTCACCCCCGCGAATGCGGGGGTCCAGGTGGAGTCTCGTTCTGGATTCCCGCTTGCGCGGGAATGACGAATTGCGACGAATTTACGATTCATCACACTAGCTGCTCGCAACCATCGACATGACCGCCATGCGGATCGCGATGCCGAACGTGACCTGCGGCAGGATGACCGACTGGCTGCCGTCGGCCACGCTCGAATCGATCTCCACCCCGCGGTTTATCGGACCCGGATGCAACACGATGGCATCGGGGCGCGCGAACGCGAGCTTCTCCGGCGTGAGCCCGTAGTTCTTGAAGAATTCCTGTGGGCTCGGCAGCAGCGGCCCTTGCATGCGCTCGTTCTGCAGCCGCAGCATCGTGATCACGTCGACGTCCTTCAGACCCGCGGCCATGTCGTGATAGACGTGCACGCCCAGTGCGCCGATGTCGCGGGGGAGCAGCGTGCGCGGTCCGATCGCCCGGATCTCCGGGCAGCCGAGCCGCGCCAGGGCATGGATTTGCGAACGCGCGACGCGCGAGTGCAGCACGTCGCCCACGATCGCCACGCGCAGGTTCGAGAACTCGTTCTTGTAGTGGCGAATGGTGAAGACATCGAGCAGTCCTTGCGTGGGATGCTCGTGGCGGCCGTCGCCGGCATTGATGACGTGGATATCGGGCGATACGTGCTTGGCGATGAGGTGTGCCGCGCCGCTTTGGGCGTGCCGCACCACGAACAGGTCGGCATTCATCGCAGCCAGGTTGGCGACCGTGTCGAGCACCCGTTCGCCCTTGTTCTGCGACGAGGTCGAGATGTTGAGATTGATGACGTCGGCCGAGAGGCGCTTGGCGGCGATCTCGAAGGTGGTGCGGGTGCGGGTGCTCGCTTCGAAGAACAGATTGAAGACGCTCTTGCCGCGCAGCAGCGGAACCTTCTTCACCTCGCGTTCGCCGATGCTCACGAACGAGCGCGCGGTATCGAGGATCTGCCACAGGATCGACGCCGGCAGCCCTTCGATGTCGAGCAGGTGCGTGAGCTCGCCCCTGGCGTTCAATTGCGGGTTCGCTGTCATGGCTAAACGCTAATGACCCGCTGCGGCCGTGTTCTCGCTCAGCTTGAGCGTGAGCCGTCCGTGCTCGTCGCGGGTGAGCTCGATATTCTGGTCGAACGCGACCTCGACGCGTGCACCGACGAACTGGGGCGCGATCGGCAGCTCGCGCCCGCCGCGGTCGATCAGTGTGGCGAGCCGAATGCTGGCTGGCCGGCCATAGTCGAACAGTTCGTTCATCGCGGCGCGGATGGTGCGGCCGGTATAGAGCACGTCGTCGACCAGGATCAGGTCGCGCCCGTCGACCTCGAACGGAATCGTGGACGGTCTCACCTGCGTGCGCAGCCCGCGCTGCTCGAAATCGTCGCGATAGAAATTCACGTCCAGCGTACCGAGTGGAACAGCGAGCTCGAGATCGCGATGCAGCCGCTCGGCGAGCCACACGCCGCCGGTATGGATTCCGATCAGCGCCGTGTTGTCCCGGATCGCACTTCCGACCTGCCCGGCAAGCGCTTGCAGCAGCGCCTCGGCATCCGGCAGCCGGGTCGTCATGCGCAACCCTCACGCCCGGCCGAGGCCGGCGTGCGAGAGCACTCGAACCAGCTCTCCAGGATCACGCACGCCGCCATGGCGTCCAGCTGCGGCTTCTGACTCCGAGCAGGTCGACCCGCGGCCGACAGCCGGCGGCTGGCATCCCATGAGGACAGGGTTTCGTCCACGCGCTCGACCGGCACGCCGAAGCGCGCAGCAAGCCGCCGCTCGAAGCGCTGCAAAGCCGGCGCCAGGGGATGCGGCTCGGCGCCGCGGCTGGCCGGATGTCCGAGCACGAAACGCACGGGCTGCCACTCATCGACCAGGCGCGCGATCGCCTCGAAGCGCCGGCGATTGTCCTCCGCGGCGATGGTGGCCAGCGGGTGCGCGATGCCAAGCCGCATATCCCCGACCGCAACCCCGATCCGCCTCGTACCGAAATCGAATGCGAGCACGGTCCCGTCGGCACCGTCGCGCTTGGCCGCCACTGCATCGGGATCGAAGGAACCGGCGGGGTGGAATTCGGCGGCGCTGCTGCAGCCGGCCGAGCTCACGGCTGCGCGCCTCGCGCGCATTCAGGCATGACCGGCCTGCTCCGACAAGCTCGCAAGATCGACGCCGAGCAACTGCATGGCCGCGGGCAGCCGTTCTTCGAACGGCACGTCGAAGATCACCTCGGGCGAGGCCGGCACCGTGAGCCAGGCATTCTGCGACAGCTCGTTCTCCAGCTGCCCCGGCGCCCAGCCGGCATAACCGAGCGTCACCAGGAGCTTGCTCGGTCCTTCGCCGCTGCCTACGGCGACCAGGATGTCCTTGGACGTCGTCAGGCCGATGCGGCCGTTGACGGCCAGCGTGGACTGCCATTCCCCGATCGGCTGGTGCAACACGAAGCCGCGATCGACCTGAACCGGTCCGCCGAAGTGCACGGGCGTCTTCGCCAACTCGGCGTCGGCGTGCGGAACGCTCACCTGTGCCAGCAGCGCCGACAGCGTCATGTCGATCGGGCGGTTCACGACCAGGCCGAGCGCACCCTGATCGTTGTGTTCGCAGACATACGTGAGCGTGCGCGAGAAGTTCGGATCGACCATGTTCGGCATGGCGATCAGGAAATGATCCGTGAGGTTCATGCTGAGCATACAGGCATTGTAAACGCGCGCCCGGGGCTTCACAACGAGACCCGGCCCGGCTCCCTGCGCCGCGCGGTTTCCCACGAATTTTCAAGCCGCTTTCTCGGGGTCAGGGTCTCCCATGTTGCACCGTTACGCCGACATACGCGGCTGATTGGCAGAAAGCATGCAACATGGGAGACCTGACCCCCTGGTTACGCCGGCGCGCGCTCACGTGCGCCAGTATGCCGGTGTGAACAGGATGAGAACGGTGAAGATCTCCAGGCGGCCGAGCAGCATGGTCGCGGTGCAGATCCAGATCTGAGCATCGGACAGGTTCGCGAAATTCGCTGCCGGTCCAACTTCGTGCAGCCCCGGCCCGATGTTGCACAGGGACGCGACGGCGGCCGAAAGCGCCGTGAGCGGCGGCAATCCCGATCCGGCCAGCAGCAGCGAGGCGACCACCAGAGTTGCTACCCACGCAAAGAAAAAGGCGAGCACGCCGAAGATGGTCCGTCCCGGGATCACCTGACCGGCCACTTTCACCGGGGTGATGGCGTTCGGATGCAGCATGCGCACCATATCGCGGTAGATCTGGCGATAGAGCACGATCGCACGGATCATGCGGATTCCGCCGCCGGTCGAACCGGAACAAGCGGCAAATGTGCCGAGAAAGAGCAGCCAGAGCGGGGCGAACGACGGCCAGATGCCGTAGTCGGTCGTGGAGTATCCGGTCGTGGTCGCGATCGAGATGGTGTTGAAGGCCGCGTAGCGAATCGACGTCGCCAGGTCCGGATAGACTTCGTGCGCCCAGAGGTAACCGCCGATCAGCAGCACGCTCGCGCTCAGCAGGAAGAGGTAAGTCGTCGCCTCGGGGTCCTTGCGATAGGCGGCGATGCTGCGACCGCGCCATGCAATGAAGTGGGTGGCGAAGTTGATCCCGGCGACCAGCATGAACACGATCGCCACCGCCTCGATGGCGGGCGACTCGAAGTAGCCGATGCTCGCGTCGTGCGAGGAGAAACCGCCCAGCCCCATGGTGGTGAAGGCGTGCACGAGCGCGTCGATCCACCCCATCCCTGCCGCCCAGTAGGCGAGAAGGCACAGCGCGGTGAGCACGACGTAAACGGTCCAGAGCGCCTTGGCCGTTTCCTTGATGCGCGGTGTCATGCGCGCGTCCTTCATCGGCCCGGGCATCTCGGCGCGGTAGATCTGGCGCCCGCCCAGTCCGAGCAGCGGCAGTATGGCGACCGCCAGAACGAGAATTCCGAGCCCGCCCAACCACTGCAGCTCGGCACGCCAGACGTTGATCGACGGCGGCAGGCGATCGAGCCCCGTGAGCACCGTGCCGCCGCTCGCCGTGAGCCCGGCCACGGACTCGAAATAGGCGTCGGTGAAGCTGAGGCCCGGAATGGACAGCAACAGCGGCACCGTGGCGAAAGCTGCGCCACCGACCCAGGCGAACACAACCAGGGTAATGCCGTCGCGGGGCTTCAAGTCCTGACGAAAGCGCCGGGTCGCGAGCCAGAGCACGTATCCGGCCGCGCTGTTGATCGCCATGGATTGAGCGAATGCGTGCGCCGCGCCGTCGGCAAGCCCGATCGAGACCGCGAGCGGCACGAGGTGCCACAAGCTCATGACCATCGCAATCAGCCCCAGCAGCGGGGCCACCGGGAGCAGGCTGTTCAAGTCCGCTCACCGCGCATGGCCGCGCCCTCGGATGCATGCATCGGCATGCTCAGAGAAAGCCTACGCCGACCTGGAACAGCTTCTCGACCTTGGGCACGATGCGCTTGTTGACCGCGAAAACGATGACGTGATCGTCGGCCTGGATGACGGTGTCGTGGTGGGCAATGATCACCTCGTCGGCGAAGCCCCGCGAATCGCGCCGCTCGGGCACGGGGCTGCGCCGGACCAGGGCCGCGATCGTTGCGCCCTTGGGCAGATCGATCTCCTCGACCTTGCGCCCGACCACCTTGGAGGACTTGCGATCGCCGTGGGCGATCAGCTCGAGAGCCTCGGCGGCCCCGCGGCGCAGCGAATGCACCGCCACGCAGTCGCCTCTGCGCACGTGCGCGAGCAGCGTGCCGATGGTGGCCTGCGCGGGCGATATGGCGATGTCGATACGGCCCGTCTGCACCAGGTCGACATAGGAGGTGCGATTGATGAGCGCGATCGTCTTGCGCGCACCCATGCGCTTGGCGAGGAGCGACGACATGATGTTGTTCTCGTCGTCGTTGGTGACGGCGCAGAAGATGTCCATCTCGTCGGCGTTCTCGGACTCGAGCAGTTCCTCGTCGGTGATGTCGCCCGCGATCACCAGCGTCTTGTCCAGCTCGGAAGCGAGGCGCTGGGCGCCGGCCTTGTTGAATTCGATCAGCTTCACGTCGTAGTGCTGCTCGAGCGCGCGCGCGAGCCTGCGACCGATGTTGCCGCCGCCGCCGATCAGCACCCGGCGCGCCGGCTTGTCCATGCGCCGCAGCTCGCGCAGGACGTCGCGAATGTGCTCGCTGGCGGCGAGGAAGAACACCTCGTCGCCCGCTTCGATCACGGTGCTGCCCTCGGGCATGATCGGGCTGTCGCGCCGGAAGATCGCAGCCACGCGCGCATTGATGTGCGGCATGTGCGAGCGGATTTCCTGCAGCTGATGGCCGACCAGCGGCCCGCCGTGGAAGGCGAGCACGGCGACCAGCGACAGCCGTCCGCCGGCGAACTCGAGCACCTGCAGCGATTCCGGAAACTCGATCAGCTTGACGATGTAATCGGTCAGGATCTGCTCGGGGCAGATGGCGAGATCGACCGCGAAGTTGTCCGCGGAGAAGATATCCGGATGGTTGAGGTAGTCGGCGGCGCGGATGCGCGCGATCCGGGTGGGCGTGTTGAACAGCTTGTGCGCGAGCTTGCAGGCGACCAGGTTGGTCTCGTCGCTCTGGGTCACCGCCACCAGCATGTCGGCATCCTCGATCCCGGCCTGAATGAGCACCGACGGATGGCTGGCGTTGCCGGCAACCGTGCGCAGGTCGAAGCGATCCTGCAGTTGCGCCAGGCGCGCCGCATTGATGTCGACGACGGTGATGTCGTTGGCTTCGGAGACGAGGCTTTCGGCTACGCTCGAGCCGACCTGGCCGGCGCCGAGGACGAGGATCTTCAAGATTGCCGCAGTGCAAAAAACGCGATTCTAGCCCGGATGGCGCAGCTCGCCCGGTCGAATTCGAGCCGCACCGCCAGCCGCGCGTCAGCCCGGATCGCCGGCATGGGCGCGAAGCCATGTCTTCCAGGCTTCGAACAGCACCGGGTCGAGCGCCGCGATGACGGAGCGACGCCACAGCGGCGCAGCCCAGAAGTCGTCGTGATCCAGGCTGCATATGCGCCCGTTGGCTTCGCTCATGATGAGCGCACCGGCGGCATAGTCCCACAGCCGCTGGCCGCCGTGCAGGTAGACGTCGAAGCGTCCGGCCGCGGCGTAACACCATTCGAGCGTGCTTGCGCCGTAGTTGCGCTGGGACATGTACGGGGGCGAAATGGCGAGACTTTGCGCCAGGCGCCGCTCCAGACGCTTGAGGTCCACGCCGGCCATGGCGTTCTCGAGCACTGGCACGTAGCTCTTGATCGGCAGCCGCTCGCCGTTGAGAAACGCCCCTCGCCCGTGCGCCGCATGGAAGGCTTCGTCCGCCACCGGGTCGTACACCACGCCGAGCACCGGCCGGCCGTGGCGCATCAGGGCGACCGACACGGCGAAGTAAGGCAGGCCGTTGACGAAGTTCGACGTGCCGTCGATCGGATCGACGCACCACAGCCCTGCATCGCCTTCCAGCCATTGCAGCGCCTGCTCTTGCTGGGTCATTTCCTCGGCCAGCACCGGCACTGGCACAAGGCTCGACAGCGCGGATTTCAGCGCATCCTGCGCGGCCAGGTCGGCTGCGGTGAAGAGGCTGCCGTCGGCCTTGCGGCTATGGGCGACCTTGAGGTAGCGCGGCATGATCTCGCGCGCCGCGACCGCGCGCACGATCGCGAGCACCGGCTCGACGAGACGCGCATCGGCATGCGGATCGGAACGGGGCAAGCGATTGACTCGACGCGACTGTTTTGGCTAACCGAGGCCGATGTGCCAAGATTGCGGGCCCGCGCATTGCGAAGCGCGCCACCGGCCGAACCGTGCAGCATGAAGCTTCCGCGAGTCTACCATCGCGCTCCGATGCAGGTCGGGCGCGATACCACATTGGACGATGGGCCTTCGCGACACGTGGCCCGCGTGCTGCGCATGCGGCCCGGCGATGCGATCACGCTGTTCGACGGCGAGGGCGGCGAATACCGCGCGGCGATCCGGACGCTAGAGCGCGACAGCGTGCGGGTTCGGGTCGAAGCGCACGCGCCCATCGAACGGGAATCCGCCCTGCGGGTTGGCCTCGCCCAGGTGGTGTCCGCGGGCGAGCGGATGGATCTCACGGTGCAGAAGGCCGTCGAGCTGGGGGTCGTCTGGATCCAGCCGTTGCTGGCGCGCCGTGGCAAGGTGCGGCTGGGCGACGAGCGCGCGGACAAGCGCGTACAGCATTGGCAGCGGGTCGCGATCGCCGCGTGCGAGCAATGCGGCCGCAACCAGGTGCCGGCTGTGAAGCCGCTGCTGGACCTGGCCGACTGGCTGAGCACGCTCTCCGACGCGCAACGCGGTATGCTGTGCGGCATTGTGCTGGAGCCGGGCGCGTCGCTGCGGCTGTCGCAGGCCGGGCCGCTGGCGGGCGAGGTTGTATTGCTGGCCGGGGCCGAATCGGGTTTCGCCGACGAAGAACTCGCGCTGGTGCGACGCATGGGTTTCGTCGCCGTGAGTCTCGGCCCGCGCGTGCTGAGGACCGAGACCGCGGGCATGGCGGCACTGGCCGCCATGCAGGCGTTGTGGGGCGACTTCTAGCCCGTGCCAGCGGTGTAAACCGTTTGTCCGGCCCGGACGTTGCTGAGCTGTTGCGCGTTTTTGCCGCGTCGAACCGCAAAGGGTTGTCATGAACGCATGCGTACGTAGGATCGGAGGGTATGCGGCGGTGGTCGCCATGGTCATGGCCGGTACGAGCGTCGCGCACGAAGGAAATGCGCTTGGCGCCGCGTGGCCGCCGCAACGAGTCGAGCCGGCTGCTCATCCGCACCCCGGCGCGGGAAACGCCGCACATCCCGCGCTGGATCCACTTGTGCGCGCGCTCGTCATCGGCATCGCGGCCAACATTCTGCGCGAAGCGGCGGCGCAGCCCGACCCCGTCGACGCGCTGGGCAACGCGGTCGAGCGGCGCATCGTAGCCGCGCTTGCCGATCCGAACACCATGCGACTGGTGGAAAGCGCTGTGAAGCACGCGTTCCAGGATGCGCCGGTGGAGTTACGCGAGCCCTTGGCACTGTTTGCTGCCAGCGTGCTGCACAGCATGCGCAGCGAGATGTTGCAGGACATGCGTCCGCGCCACCGTTACTGACGCTTCCTGCCGAACGCGCGCGGGGAAACGCCCGGGCGCCCCATCGGCGAATCAGGGCGAATCAGGGGCGTTATCAACGAACCAACGCTTTGAACGCGGAAGGTTCGAGCTTGTGGCGCTGGAGCAGCTTGTAGAACTCGGTTCGATTGCGCCGTGCGAGCCGGGCTGCCTGCGTCACGTTACCCGAAGTGATCTTGAGCAGCTGCACCAGGTAGTCGTGCTCGAAGCGCCGGCGCGCCTCCTCCAGCGAAGTGAACTGGCGGCTCTGATGCTTGATCGCATCCTGCACCGCACTTTCCGGAACCACGGCTGAAGTCGCGAGCGCCACCGCCTGCTCGACGACATTGCGCAGCTGGCGGACGTTGCCGGGCCAGTCCGCGGCGACCAGCAGCGCCATCGCCTCGGGCGAGACGCCGTTGACCTGGCGCTCGTAGCGCGTGGCCAGCTCGCGCAGGAAGTGCATGGCGAGCAGCGGAATATCGTCGCGGCGCTCAGCGAGCGCCGGCAAACGCAGCGTCACGACGTTCAGCCGATAGTACAGATCATCGCGAAACGAGCCCTCCGCAACCGCAGCCTCGATGTTGCGATGACTGGCGGAGATGAGCCGGACGTCGATCTCGCGCGCGCTGGTGGAGCCGACCGGGCGCACATGACGCTCCTGCAGCACCCGCAACAGCTTCGCCTGCAGCGCGAGCGGCATGTCGCCGATTTCGTCCAGCAGGATCGTTCCGCCCTCGGCCGCCGCGAACAGCCCGGGGTGATCGCGGGTTGCGCCGCTGAAGGAGCCTCTCATGTGACCGAACAGCTCCGACTCGAGCAGCTCGGCGGGGATCGCCGCGCAATTGATGGCAACGAAGGGCTGTGCGGCGCGTGGGCTCGCCTCGTGGATTGCGCGCGCGAGCAATTCCTTCCCTGATCCACTCTCCCCCAGGATCAGCACGCTGGCCTCGGTGGGCGCAATGAGCCGCGCCTTGGCGATGAGCTCCTGCATGCGCGAGCTGCGCGTGACGATGCCGTTGAGCCAGGTGGATTCGTCCGGCGACGGCGTGTGGCTGGCCAATCCGAGATTGAGCGCGCGCCCCACTTCGGACAACAGGTTCTGCGGGTCCACCGGCTTGGTGAGATAACCGAATACGCCGCGTCGCGTTGCCGCGACCGCGTCGGGGATCGTGCCATGCGCGGTCAGGATGATGACCGGCAGCGTTGGATACGCCGTACGCACCGCGTCGAATAGCGCGAGCCCGTCCATGCCGCCCATGCGCAGATCGGTGATGACCAACGCCGGTCGATCGACAGCCATTTGCGCCAAGGCGCGTTCGCCGCTCGGCGCGGCGCTCACGCGGTAGCCGGCGCCTTCCAGGCGGATGGTAAGAAGCCGTAACAGATCGGGGTCGTCGTCGACCACCAGGACGCCGGGCTGAATGCTCATCGCGAACGCAACTCCCGTGCGGTTGAACGCTCCTGCATTTCTTTCTCCAGCGCCTTGATGCGCTCCAGTTTTCTTTGCAATGCCGCCGCCTGCTCGCCGCGTCGGCGTTGTTCTGCGAGCAACGTCGAGGCAAGCAAGGCGAGCTCGTGGTAGTCGCTACGCAGATCCCGAACCAATGGCTCCAGCAACTCCAGGGCCTGGGATTCCTCGGCAGCCGAGACGCCCGGCATGCTGAACGCCAGCGCGAGGCGGATACGGTCGTAATCCGAGCGCGAGGCGGCGAACGATTTGCGCAAGCGCTCTTGTTCCTGCCGCTGTTCGCGCGCCGGGCGCTCCTTCAAAGCCGCATAAAAGCGCAGCGCCCGCAGGGCAGCCGGCGCTTCCGGGATGGCAACCGGTGGCGGCGTCGGCGCGACCTCGACGGGCGGAGCCGGCTCCGCTACCGGGGGAGCTGGTTGCGGCGCGATGGCTGGAGGCGGTTTCTCGACGCCGACTGTGGTGCACGCCGCGAGCAGCAGGCTGGCGATCAGCGTTCGCAGGTAAGAATACACCTTCATTCGTTCACCGCGCGCGGCAGCATCGGCAAAATCACGCACACTTGCGCACCGCCGCGCTCATCGTCCGTCACCATCGCCTTGCCGCCATGAGCGAGCGCGTACTCACGCACGATCGACAGGCCCACGCCGCTGCCCTTGATGGCGCCGCTCGCCGCCGCCTCGCCCTGGTAGTAGGGATCGAACACCCGCTCGCGGTCCTGCGGCGGAATGCCGTGGCCTTGGTCGCGAATTCCGATGGTGATCGCGTCGTGTTCGCGGCGCGCGAACAGCTCGATGGCGGTTGCCGCAGGCGCATGCTTGATCGCATTGGAGAGCAGATTATCGACGATGACGCGCAGCTTGTCGGGATCCGCGCTGAGGTAATCCGCATCCGGCGCCACGTCCACCTCGATACGCAACCGCTTCGCGCGTGCCGCGAGCTGGTGGCTTTGGCGCACCTCCGAAAACAATGCATCCAGCTCGACCCGGTCGATGTTGAGCGTCAGGCGCCTGAAATCGGCTTCGCCGAGCTGGAGCAGATCCTCGATCCTGCGCTGCAATTCGAGCCCGTTGCGGCGCAGGATCGCCATCAGCTCGCGCTCGGTGTCGGTGCGGTCGCGGCCGCCACGTTCGGCCAGGAGATCGGTGCTTTCGCGCACGGCGGCAAGCGGCGTCTTGAGCGCATGGGCCACCTGGCGCAGGAAGCGGTTCTTCTGCTGCTCGAGGTCGAGCAGCTCGAGCCGCAGCCATTCCAGCCGGCGTCCGAGCTCCTCCAGGGCGCGTGGCCCGTTGACCTCCACCGGCGCGGACAGCTTGCCCGAGCCGATGGCGCTGATCGCCTGGTCGAGCTCGCGCACCGGTCGCGCCAGCATGATGGCAAAACTCCAGATCATTGCGATCGCGAGCGGAATGGCGACCGCGGACAACCAGAACATCGCCCGCTGCGCGCGCTGGGCGATCGCCGTCATGTTCGCGCTCTCGCGCTCGATCAGTGCGTCGCTGCGCTCGATGATGTCTTCGGCCAGCCGGTTTGCCTGGGCGAAACGTGCGATCACGGGGCCGGGCTCGGCCCCGTCCGCGTCGGGCTTGCCCGGCTGCGCCAGGCTGAGATAGATCGTCTGCTCGATCTCGAGCACCCGGTCGAGCTTCGCGCGCTGCTCGGCGTCGAACGGCAGATCCAGCAGCCGCTCCGCCGTGGCGCTCAATTTCCGGCGTAGCGCCGGGTAATGCGCCGGCAGCGACTCCTCCGCGAAGATGACCGATTGGCGTGCGGCGCGTTCCAGCTCGCGCAACAGAGCGGCGATGCGACGGCTTGCCTGCGTGGTTTCTACGGCGCGATTGAGTGCGCTCTGGCCGGTCACTGCCAGCCGGTCGGTGTAATGCGCGCTCGTCGCCAGCCCGATCAGCAGCGGCGCCGCCACCAGGGCGACACCGGCAATCAGAAGGCCGAGAAAGGACCGCGGATAGGGCAGGCGCATGAGGGAAAGGGGAGCATACAGCGCCTCGTGGACGTCATCCACTTTGCGAAAGTTCATTGAAGGCCGCAGCTTGCACGCATGACGCGTCGACGCGCGTGGGTGGCGCGGATACCTGCCGGTGGGATTGTAATCCGTGGCGGATGCCGACGGCCGTGTTTCCTGGACCGGGCCGAGTCGCATATCATCACGCCTGCTCGAAACCGTACGCGCGGCGGGTTTGCGACGCCTTCGCCCTGGGAGCAGGTCGGGGTGGGGACGAGACGTCGCGGCTGCGTTCCTCGGCGCCAGCCGATAGCCACGCCCCTCGTGCCGTCCTTTACGGGAGGTGTGTCTGGACGCGTCTGCCCTGGCTTCGCC
>WHTS01000095.1:0-6473 GCA_009377585.1 Betaproteobacteria bacterium | reverse complement strand
TCGAATGCGATCTTCGTCGAATGGTTCCGCTCGGCCGCGCCCTACATCCATGCGTTTCGCGGCCGTACCTTTGTGATCGCCTGCGGTGGCGAAGTCATCGCCGACGGCCGCTTCGTCGCGTTGAGCCACGAACTGAATCTGCTCGCCGCCCTGGGCGTGCGCATCGTGCTCGCTTTCGGCACCAGGACCCAGATCGACGCGCTGCTCAAGGAGCGAAAGCATCGCACCCGCTACCGCAACGGTGTGCGCGTGACCGATGCGGCTGCGCTCAAGTGCGTCAAGGAGGCGGTCGGCTCGGTGCGCGCCGACATCGAAGCTTCGCTTTCGACGGGGCTGCCCAATTCGCCCATGGCCGGCGCCGACATCCGCGTGGCGAGCGGCAACTTCGTCACCGCCAAGCCGCTCGGCGTGATCGACGGCATCGACATGCTGCACACGGGCGAGGTGCGCAAGGTCGATGCGATCGGCATTCGCGCCGCGCTCGACACCGGCGCGATCGTGCTGCTGCCCCCGCTGGGCTACTCGCCGACCGGCGAGATGTTCAACATCACGGTCGAGAACGTGGCGGCGCGTGCGGCGATTGCCCTGAAAGCGGACAAGCTGCTGTTCCTGGTCGATACTCTCGGGGTCGAGCGGGCGCGGGGCGGACTCATTCGCGAGCTGCCGGTGGCCGAGGGCGAACGGCTGCTGCGCCGCGAGAGACGCCACGACGCACGTGTCGCGGCCTCCGCCCTGGAATCTGGTCGTGGCGTCTCTCCCCTCACCCCCAGCCCCTCTCCCAAAGGGAGAGGGGAGCGGCGCGTGCCCGCTGATGCGGGCAGGTTTCCGGGTAGCAAAGTCGCCGAGGACATTCACCTGTTTCTGCCGCACGCGCTGGAAGCGTGCCGCGGCGGCGTCAACCGGGTCCATCTCGTCAGCCGGCATCTCGACGGCGCGCTGCTGCTGGAATTGTTCACGCGCGATGGGGTCGGCACGATGGTCGTGCGGCACTCGCTCGATCACCTGCGCTCCGCCACGATCGAGGACGTCGGGGCGGTGCTTGCCCTGATCGCGCCCCTGGAGGCGGAAGGATCGCTGGTGAAGCGGGGACGCAAATTGCTGGAGATGGAAATCGACCGCTTCAGCGTGCTCGAACACGACGGCATGATCGTCGGCTGCGCCGCCCTGTACCCTTACCCCCCCGCCAGGGCGGGAGAGCTCGCGTGCCTTGCGGTGCATCCGGACTATCGCGATGCGGGCCACGGCGCGAGCCTGCTCGAAATGATCGAAGCGAAGGCGCGCGCGGACGGGATCGAGCGGCTTTTCGTATTGACGACGCGCACTGCGCACTGGTTCATCGAGCACGGATTCAGCGAGGCCGGCGTGGACGCGCTGCCGGCCGCGAAGCAGGCGATGTACAACTGGCAGCGCCGCTCCAAGATCCTGGCCAAGGCGCTTGCTGCGCGTTCGGCGAGCGGTTGACGAACCACGGTGCGCTCGAAAGCGCTCTGCGGGGAGAGGAAGAGGAGCAACGGCCGAGCGTGTCGGCCATTCTTCCGGGCCGAGCGTGTCGGCCATTCTTCCGGGCCGAGCGTGTCGGCCATTCTTCACAAGGAAGCGCGATAAGCTGTCACGATTTCGTAACATAAGACTTCTATAGACGGGGTGCTGCCATGGCAAGAATGGTCAACTGCATCAAGCTGGGTCGCGAAGCCGAGGGTCTCGACTTTCCGCCATACCCTGGCGAGCTGGGCAAGCGGATTTACGAGAACGTCTCCAAGGAAGCCTGGGCTCAATGGATCCGGCAGCAAACGATGTTGGTCAACGAGAACCGGCTGAACCTGGCCGATCCGAAGGCGCGCAAGTACCTGGCGGAGCAGATGGAGCGGCACTTCTTCGGCAGCGGCGCGGACGTCGCGACCGGCTACGTGCCGCCGAAGACTTAGCCGCGGCTGTCGTTTCGGACGGAGCCGGCGCCAGCAAGCCGTCTGCCCACGCCGCGCCGAACCCTGCAACGAGCCCTCCACCCGCATCCGCACCCATGTCGCCCCCGACCCGGAGCAAGCGCAAGCCCTCGCCGGGCGCCGTTCGAGCGCGGCTGGGGAAGAAGAAATCCGGCAGGGGGGCCACGGCGGTCAGCGCCAAATCACGACTCTCCGCCGACCGGTTCCTGAACCGGGAGCTCAGCCTGCTCGAGTTCAACCGTCGTGTCCTGGCCTATGCCGAGGATCGCCGCACGCCGTTGCTGGAGCGGCTGCGGTTCCTGTGCATCGTCGACAGCAACCTGGACGAGTTCTTCGAGGTCCGCGTGGCGGGAATCAAGGCGCAGATCGCGACGGGCTCCGATCATTTGGGGCCGGACGGCCTCGCGCCCGAACCGCTTTTCCGCCAGATCTCGGCCGAGGCGCATGCGCTGGCCGATCGCATGTACCGACTGCTCAATCAGGAGCTGTTCCCCGCGATGGCGGCCGAAGAGATCCGGTTCCTTCGCCGCAGCAAGTGGAACGACCCGCAGAAGGCCTGGGTAAAGGCGTACTTCTTCCGCGAGGTGATGCCCCTTCTTACGCCGCTCGGGCTCGATCCCGCCCATCCGTTTCCGCGCCTGCTCAACAAGAGCCTCAACTTCGTGGTGGAGCTGGAGGGCAAGGACGCATTCGGCCGCCGCGGCGGCTACGCGATCGTGCAGGCGCCACGGGTGCTGCCGCGGGTGATCAATCTGCCGCGCAAGGTTGCCGGCTGCGAATACGGATTCGTGTTCCTGTCCTCGATCCTGCATGCGCACGTGGGCGAGCTGTTCGCCGGGATGGTGGTGCGCGGCTGCTATCAGTTCCAGCTCACGCGCAACAGCGATCTGTTCCTGGACGAGGAGGAGCTGCAAGGCGTGAGCAGCCTGCGCATGGCGCTGCAAGGCGAGCTTTCGCAGCGTAATTTCGGCGACGGCGTACGGCTGGAGGTCTCGGACATCTGCCCGACCCACGTGACCGACGTGCTGCTGCAGCAGTTCAACCTCACGCCGCGCGACCTCTACCAGGTGAATGGACCGGTGAACCTCGTGCGGCTCGCCGAAGTGCTCGACCGCGTCGATCGGCCGGACCTGAAGTATCCGCCGTTCACGCCCGGCATCCCGAACGCGCTCGTGCGCCGCCCGGCGATTTTCGACACCATGCGCCGCGGCGATATCCTGCTGCATCATCCCTATCAGTCGTTCGGCCCGGTGGTGAATTTCATCGAGCAGGCCGTGCACGACCCACAGGTGGTCGCGATCAAGATGACGATCTATCGCACCGGGCCCGAATCCGAATTGATGGAGACGCTGATCGCCGCGGCCCAGGCCGGCAAAGTCGTGACCGTAGTCGTCGAATTGCTCGCGCGCTTCGACGAGGAGGCGAACATCAATTGGGCCGGGCGGCTGGAAGAGGCGGGCGCGCACGTGGTCTACGGAGTGGTGGGACACAAGACGCACGCCAAGATGGCGCTCGTGGTTCGGCGCGAGGAAAACCGGCTGCGCCGCTACGTTCATCTTTCCACCGGCAACTATCATCCGCGAACCACGCGCACGTACACCGATTTCGGGTTTTTCACCTGCAACGAGGAGATCTGCGCCGAGGTGAACGACGTATTCATGCAGCTCACGGGACTGGGGCGTGCGAGCAAGCTGAAGCACCTGTGGCAGTCGCCGTTCACGCTGCACGAGCGCATGCTGGCCGCGATCGGACGCGAGGCCGCGCACGCACGGCGCGGCAAGCGTGCCCGCATCATCGCCAAGATGAACTCGCTGCTCGAGCCCGAAGTGATAGACGCGCTGTACGAAGCAGCGCAGGCAGGCGTGAAGATCGATCTGATCGTGCGCGGCATGTGCGCGCTGCGGCCCGGCGTGGCGGGGCTGTCGGAGAACATCAGGGTACGCGCGGTGATCGGGCGCTTCCTCGAGCACACGCGGGTGTTCTATTTCCACAACAACGGCGCCAACGAAGTGTATCTTTCGAGCGCCGACTGGATGGACCGCAACTTCTTTCGCCGCATCGAAGTGTGCTTCCCGGTGCTGGACAAGCGACTCAAGAAGCGGGTGATCGAGGAGGGGCTCGAGCCCTACCTGACGGACAATACCGAAGCCTGGGAAATGGACGCGAACGGGCGCTACAAGCGCCGCGTGCCGCGCAGCGGACATGCCGTGTCGGCGCAGCGCGCACTGCTCGAGCGGCTCGCGAGCCGGGTGGTGTGAGCGTCGGCACAGCGCCACGGGCGCGCATCGTATTGAACCGCTGTCATGAAATGCGACAGAGCTCGATAGGTGGAGCGAATGGATTTGATCTTGTGGCGCCATGCCGACGCCGAGGACGGCTATCCCGACGAAAAGCGGCCGCTCACGGTCAAGGGGCACAGGCAAGCCGTGCGAATGGCGCGCTGGCTCGAGCAGTATCTGCCCGCGAAATGCGTCGTGCTGGCGAGCCCGGCGCTGCGAACCCAGCAAACCGCGGCGGCGCTCGGCGCCCGGATCGCGACGCGCTCGGAGCTGGGGCTTGCGGCCACGCCGGATTCGATCTTGGAAGCAGCGCAGTGGCCCGACGCGCTGCATGCGGTGGTCGTGGTCGGACACCAGCCCACGTTGGGCATGACCGCCGCACGCCTGCTCACTGGCACGGAGTCCGAGTGGAGCGTGCGCAAGGGGTCGATCTGGTGGTTCGTGCGCGACCAGCGGCACACCGTTCTGCGCGCGGTGCTTGGGCCCGAGCTGGTCTGACGTTGCGGCCGGGCGCGCACCTACGGCCCGAGTGGCTCGCTCAAGCCGCGCTCAGCAGCACGCCGACGCCGTGCTGCGAACCGGTCAGGCGGATCTCCAGCTCGCCGCCCGAGCCGCGCCATTGCTTGATCTCTTCGCGCAGCGCCATTTCGGTGAGCGCATTGTCGGCAAGCCAATCGGCGGGAACGCCGAGGCTGAAGCGCCGGCCCCGGCCCTTGAAGACGAGCGCCGGCAAGTCGAGCTCGCTGCGGCTGCGGTAGAACAGCGCCGCCAGCCGCAAGATCGCGACCAGCGGCCAATCCGAATCCGCGGTCGCAAGCGTTTCCACCCGGCGCAGCTGGCCGCGGTGCGCAAGCACGAGCAACGCCAGCCGCTCTTGCTCCGAGCGCGAGAAGCCCGGCATGTCGGCGTTGCGCAGGATGTAAGCCGAGTGCTTGTGATAGCCGTTGTAGGCCACCGAAATGCCGATCTCGTGCAGCTTTGCGGCCCACCCGACGAACTGCGAGAAATCTTCGCGCGATTCAGCGTCGACCACTTGCTCCAGCAAGCGTGCGGCGAGCGCTCCCACGCGCCTCGCCTGAGCCCTGTCGACATGATGGCGCTGCATGAACTGCGCGACCGTCACGTCACGCATGTCGTGGTGATGAACGCGTCCCAGCAGATCCCAAAGTATCCCCTGGCGCAGCGCGCCGTTGCTGATCTCGATCCGATCCACGTCGAGCGAATCGACGATCGCGCTCATGATGGCAAAGCCGCCCGGCAGGACCTCGGCGCGGTCAGGGCGCACACCATCGGGCAGCATGCGATCGAAGCGGCCCGCCTTGAGCAGACGGGCGCGCAGCTCCTTCATGCCTTCGGCGGTGATGGACCCGTCGCCGAGCTGCTGGGCCTGAAGGACCTCTGCCAGCGCGCGTGCCGTCCCGGAGGAAGCTACCGCCTGCTGCCAGTTCCGATGTGCGAAACCGCCGGCCATCGTCTGCAGCTCGGCGCGCGCGGCGATCTCGGCCTGCTTCAGCGCCTGACGCGTGAGCTGCCCGTCGGGGAAGTGGCGCAGGGTCCAGCTAACGGAGCCCATGTACAGACTGTCGAGCTTCAACGGCTTCAGGCGCCGGCCGATGATGAACTCGGTCGAGCCGCCGCCGATATCGAATACCAGCCGCCGTTCGTCGCTCATCGGCAGGCTGTGCGCAACGCCGAGGTAGATCAGGCGCGCCTCTTCGCGGCCGGCGATGACCTCGATCGGCACCCCGAGCGCGTGCTGCGCGCGCTTGAGGAAGGCGGAGGCGTTCTTGGCGACCCGCAACGCGTTGGTTCCAACCGCGCGCACCGCGCCGCGCGGCAGTCCGCGCAGCCGCTCGCCGAAGCGCGTCAGGCATTCGAGGGAACGTTCCTGGACCGCCTCGTCGAGGCGCTTGTCCTCGCGCAATCCGGCGCCGAGGCGCACCGGCTCGCGCAACTGATCGAGCGGATAGACCTGCTCGCCGACCACCCGCCCGACTTGCAGGTGAAAGCTGTTCGAGCCGAGGTCGACGGCAGCGAGCGTCGGGAAATCCGCCATAGCGAGCTAGACCTCGGGGAGAGCAGCTTCGGTGCAGACTAACATGGCGAGGTCACGGTCCATGTTACGTCGGTACCAAAGCTGTTCGAGCCCAAGTCGACTGCGGCGAGGGTCGGATAGTCAGGCATACGACCCTCGAAGCGCTTGGGCGAGAACAGCTTCGGTGCAGACTAACATGGGGAGGTCATAAAACCT
>WHTS01000094.1:8860-24012 GCA_009377585.1 Betaproteobacteria bacterium | reverse complement strand
CTTCGGCTTGGCCTTGGGCTTGGGCTTCGGCTTGCGGCCCACCGCTTCGATGTCCACGCGGCGGTTCGGCGCCAGGCAGTCGATGAGTTGCTTGCGGCTCATCTTGTTGTCGCAGAACTTGGTCACCGGCACCGGGTTCGCGAACCCCTTGCCTTCCCAGAAGATCAACTTTTGATCGACGCCCTTGCTGGTCAGGTAATCCTTGACCGTCTGGGCACGCGCTTCGGACAGCTTCTTGTTGTAAGCCGCCGATCCGATGCGATCGGTATGACCCGTCACGATGATCGCGCCGAGGGTGACGCCCTTCCAGGCTTTCGCCATCCAGCTGTCGATCTCCTTGCGTTGATCGTCGCGCATCGTGGCCTTGTCGAAGTCGAAGTTCTGCACCGAGAGCTTCAGCTCGACGTTCATCATCGCCGGCTTCTTGGGCTTGGGCTTCGGCTTGGCCGCGGGCTTGGGCTTCGGCGCCGGAGCGGCCTTTGGCGGAGGCGGAGCCTTGCGGACCAGATCCGGATCGCATTGAGCCACCGCCCGGGCAGGCGTCCAATCGGAGGTGCGCACGCACAGACCGGTGGTTGCACTGGTCACGATGTTGCCGGTCATCGCGTCGACCAGGTAGCCTTGATTCTTGGTGTCCGCCGCCAGGACGGCCGAGGGCAGCATCACTGCTGCCACGGCCAACCCCGTGAGCGCCCTTCGATTCATGGATTGCATGCTTTCATTCCTCCTTGATTAACGGAAGCTCCCCAACCGGGCAGATCTGCGATCAACGTCCGGCATACCCACTCATTCACCGATCATAATCACCTTTTTTTACTGCGTAAATAGCAGGAAAAAAAGAATTTTTTGCCGTTGCCGCAGCGCTCGCGCGGGCTCCTGCGACAACTCTTCCACACCGCTTGCTGCGCGGCGAGGAGAGAAAACACCCCGCGAGACACCTCGCGATCCGTTCGTCATGACAAGAGTGCAGCACCTGCATCAGTCAGGCCCGTGGGTCGCTACGTATTCCAATCAGCGCCCGATTGCAAACTCAGTCACAACGCTTTCAGTCACAATACTTCGCGTCGATCCTAGCATGGGAGGGCCCCGAAATCGGCCAATGGAGGACATTGGGATAGGGCAAAGCCGTGCCGGCGTTGCGTCATTGCCACACTCTAGCCGTGAGCGGGCGTCGGGCAGGGGCCGGAAGCGCATGTTGCGCATGCTAAACTCGACCGGTTTCACCCTCGGCCCTTAGGGCTCTCGGTTCTCCCAAATGGAACAAATCGCTCGCGAGACGCTGCCCGTCAGCCTCGAAGAGGAGATGCGCCGCTCCTATCTCGATTACGCGATGAGCGTGATCGTGGGCCGCGCTCTGCCGGACGTGCGTGACGGATTGAAGCCGGTGCACCGCCGCATCCTGTTTGCGATGCACGAGGCGAACAATGTCTGGAATCGTCCCTACGTGAAGTGCGCCCGCGTGGTCGGCGACGTGCTCGGCAAATACCACCCGCACGGCGATTCGGCTACGTACGAAGCGCTGGTGCGCATGGCGCAGGATTTCTCCATGCGTTACCCGCTGGTGGACGGGCAGGGCAATTTCGGCTCGGTCGACGGCGATTCGGCCGCGGCCTACCGCTACACCGAGTGCCGGCTGGAGCGCATCGCCTCCGAGATGCTGGCCGATATCGACAACGAGACGGTCGACTTCGTCCCCAACTACGACGGCAAGGAACTGGAGCCGGCCGTCCTGCCCTCCAAGCTTCCGAACCTGCTCATCAACGGCTCCTCGGGTATCGCCGTCGGAATGGCGACCAACATTCCGCCGCACAGCCTGTCCGAGGTGATCGACGGCTGCCTCGCGCTGCTGGAGCGTCCGGGCACCGAGATCGACGACCTGATCGAGATCATCAAGGGGCCGGATTTCCCGACCCGGGGCATCATCTACGGCATCGCCGGTGTCCTCGAGGGTTACCGCACCGGGCGCGGGCGCATCATCATGCGCGCGCGCACCCATTTCGAGGACATCGACAAGGGCGCGCGGCAGGCGATCATCATCGACGAGCTGCCCTACCAGGTGAACAAGGCGGCGCTGCTCGCCCGCATCGGCGAAATGGTGCGCGAGAAGCGCCTGGAAGGCATCGCCGAGATCCGGGACGAATCCGACAAGTCCGGCACCCGCGGCGTGATCGAGTTGCGCCGCGGCGAGCTGCCCGAGGTCATCCTGAACAATCTGTTCAAGGAGACCCAGATGCAGGACAGCTTCGGGGTCAACATGGTGGCGCTGGTCGACGGCCAGCCGCGCCTGCTGAACCTGAAGCAGATGCTGGAGGAGTTCCTGCGCCACCGCCGTGAAGTGGTGACCCGGCGCACAGTGTTCGAGCTGCGCAAGGCGCGCGAGCGCGGCCACATCCTCGAAGGCCTGGCGGTCGCGCTCTCCAACGTCGACGAAGTGATCGCGCTCATCAAGGCCTCACCCTCGCCGGCTGAAGCACGCCAGGCGCTGATGGCCCGGGTGTGGTCATCCACGCTGGTGGCGGGGATGCTCGCCCGCGTGAACGTCGATGCCTCGCGTCCCGATGGTCTGGATGCGGCATACGGCCTGGGGCCCGACGGCTACCGGCTCTCGGAAGCGCAGGTCCAGCGCATCCTGGAGATGCAGCTGCAGCGCCTGACCGGTCTCGAGCAGGACAAGATCGTCACCGAGTACCGCGAGATGATGGACCGCATCGCCGATCTGCTCGACGTGCTGGCCAAGCCCGAGCGCATCACCGAGATCATCGGCGAGGAGCTGCGGGCGCTCAAGACGCAATACGGCGACGAACGTCGCAGCGAGATCGTCGTTCATGCCGAGGACCTGCGGCTGGAAGACCTGATCGCCCCGGCCGAGGTCGTGGTCACGTTGTCGCACTCCGGGTACATAAAGGCGCAGCCGGTGGCCGACTACCGTGCCCAGCGTCGCGGCGGCCGCGGCAAGCAGGCCGCGGCCACCAAGCAGGACGACTTCATCGACAGCCTTTTCGTCGCCAACACCCACGACACGATCCTTTGCTTCTCCGACCGTGGGAGGGTGTACTGGCTCAGGGTCTACCAGGTGCCGCAAGGCAGCCGCACGAGCCGCGGCAAGCCGATCAACAACCTGGTGACGCTGGAAGAGAACGAGAAGATCACCGCCATCCTCGCGGTGAAGCAGTTCGACGACCAGCACTACGTATTCATGGCCACTGCCCAAGGCACGGTGAAGAAGACCGCGCTGTCGGCATTTTCACGCCCGATGCAGCGGGGCATCATCGCGGTGGACCTGGGGCCGGGCGATTATCTGATCGGCGTGGCGCTCACCGACGGCGCGCGCGACATCATGCTGTTCTCCGATGCGGGCAAGTCGGTGCGTTTCTCCGAAGACGAAGTGCGGCCTATGGGCCGAGTGGCAGCGGGTGTGCGCGGCATGCGGCTGATCGAAGGCCAGAAGGTGATCGCGCTCATCACGGCGGGGGACGAGGTGTTGTCGGTGCTGACCGTCACCGAGAACGGCTACGGCAAGCGCACGCCGCTCAGCGAATATCCGCGCCGCGGCCGCGGTACCCAGGGCGTGATCGCAATCGAGACCAGCGTGCGCAACGGGCCCGTGGTGGCCGCGCGGCTCGTCACCGACGGCGACGAGATCATCTTGATCACCAGCGGCGGGGTTCTGATTCGCACCCGCGTGCACGAGATTCGCGAAATGAGCCGCAACACCCAGGGTGTGACGCTGATCCAGCTCGACGAAGGCGAGAAGCTGGCCGGTCTGGAGAAGCTGCTCGAATCCGAAGACGAGAACGGCTCGGCCGACGCCGAGCCGGACAGCGCGCCCGAGTCGCCGCCGGAATCGCCGCCGGAATCGCCCTCTGATCCTTAAGTGACGCACTGAAACTCGCGCAGGTTCGGGCCCGGTGGCTGCAGTGCCTTCCGGATTCAGCGCCTGCGCGGGTAATATCGAAAGTTTTCCCGCTCGGGAATCACCGAAGTAGGACGCACATTCATGGCACGCATATTCAATTTCAGCGCCGGGCCGGCCGTGATGCCGGAGGCCGTGCTGGCGCAGGCCCGTGACGAGATGCTCGATTGGCACGGCGCCGGCATGTCGATCATGGAGATGAGTCACCGCAGCAAGTCGTTCATTTCGGTCGCCGAGGCGGCGGAATCCGACCTGCGAAGCTTGCTCGGCATTCCGGGCAGCTACAAGGTGCTGTTCCTGCAAGGGGGCGCTCAGGCGCAGTTCGCGCTCGTGCCGATGAATCTGCTCGGCACGAAGAAGAGCGCCGATTACGTCGACACCGGGCAGTGGTCGAAGAAGGCGGTGCAGGAGGCGAAGCGCTATTGCACGCCGAACGTGGTTGCCTCCTCGGCGGACGAGCGCTACACGAGCATCCCCGATCGCGCGCAATGGCGGCTCGATCCGGACGCGGCGTACGTACACTACACGAGCAACGAGACCATTGGCGGCGTGGAGTTCCAATGGGTCCCCGACACCGGCAACGTACCGCTCGTGTGCGACATGTCGTCCAACATCCTGTCGCGCCCGCTGGACGTGGCGAAATTCGGTTTGATCTACGCCGGCGCGCAGAAGAACATCGGGCCGGCGGGTCTCACCGTCGTTATCGTGCGCGAGGATTTGCTGGGCCGCGCACTGCCGATCACGCCTGGCGTGTTCGACTACAAGGCGCAGGCCGGGGCCGATTCGATGCTCAACACGCCCGCCACCTTCGGCATCTACCTCGCCGGGCTTACTTTCAAGTGGTTGCTGGCGCAAGGTGGGCTCCCCGCCATCGAGAAGCGCAACATCGAGAAAGCGGGGCTCGTCTACGAGCTGCTCGATCAGACCGAGTTCTATCGCTCCCCGGTGCGGCGGGAAGATCGCTCGCGCATGAACATCGCCTTCACCCTGCGCGATGCCAAGCTCGACGAGCCATTCCTGAAGGAAGCCACGGCGCAGGGGCTTTCCGAGCTCAAGGGGCATCGCTCGGTGGGCGGCATGCGCGCTTCGCTCTACAACGCGATGCCGGTTGCGGGGGTGAAGGCGCTGGTCGAGTTCATGCGCGAGTTCGAGAAGCGCCATGGCTGATCCATTCAAGATACTCACGCTCAACAACATCGCGGCCGTGGGACTGAAGCGCTTCCCCGGCGCGCGCTATCACATCGGCAGCCATGAGAGCGGACCGGACGCGATCCTGGTCCGCTCTCACGACATGCATTCGATGGACATCCCGGCCAGCGTCAGGGCGATCGGACGCGCGGGCGCGGGCACGAACAACATCCCGGTGGCGAAGATGAGCGAGCGCGGCGTGCCGGTGTTCAACGCACCGGGCGCCAACGCCAACGCCGTGAAGGAGCTCGTCATCGCGGGGCTGTTGCTCGCCGCGCGCAATATCGGTCCGGCGCTGAAGTTCGTCTCGGGCTTGAAGGGCGACGACGACAGCATCGACAAGCAGGTCGAGGACGGCAAGAAGCATTTCGCCGGCACCGAGCTTCCCGGGCGCACGCTCGGCATCATCGGGCTGGGCAAGATCGGAAGCCTGGTCGCCGACACGGCGATTCGACTCGGTATGAACGTGCTGGGCTACGATCCCGAGATCACGGTCGACGCGGCCTGGAGCCTGCCTTCGCAGGTGCGCAAGGCGCACACCATCGAGGAAGTGCTGCGTGGTTCGGAGTACGTCTCGCTGCACGTGCCGCTGCTGTCCGCCACGCGCAATCTGGTCGATGCGGAGCGCCTGCAGGCAATGAAGTCGGGGGCGGTGCTGCTCAACTTCTCCCGCGACGGCGTGGTCGACACCGACGCGGTGGTGGCCGCGCTGGAAGCGAAGCGCCTGCGCTGGTACGTGTGCGATTTCCCGTCCTCGCGCCTGCAGGGGCACGCCCACGTGATTGCGCTGCCGCACCTGGGCGCTTCGACGCGCGAGGCCGAGGACAACTGCGCGGTCATGGTTTCCGACCAGGTTCGCGACTACCTGGAAAACGGCAACATTCTCAACGCCGTGAACTTTCCCGACGTGGTGATGGCGCGCGAGTCGCCGTACCGCGTGGGCATCGCGAACGCGAACGTGCCCAACATGCTGGGCCAGATCTCCACCGCTATGGCGAACGCCGGGCTCAACATCCACAACATGCTCAACAAGTCGCGCGGGCCGATGGCCTACACGCTGGTGGATGTGGATAGCGCAGTGCCGGCCGGGGTCGTGCGCGAGCTGGAGTCGATCCAGGGCGTGCTCATGGTACGCTACCTGCCAGCCGAATCCGGGGCTGCGAGCTGATTTCGCAGCTGCGAGGGAGCGAGCCGCTAGCTCGCAAGGTGGGGCAATGACGGATCCCTTGAAAACGCTGCGCGATGAGATCGACGCGCTCGACGAGCGCCTGGTCGGGCTGATGAACGAACGCGCCCGGCTCGCACAGCGCATCGGCCAATTGAAGGACGATGGCCCGGCGTACCGGCCCGAGCGGGAAATGCAGGTTCTGAATCGCGTGCATGCGCTCGGCGCGGGACCCTTGCCGCCGGAAGCCCTCACGCGCATCTATACCGAGATCATGTCGGCGTGCCGCGCGCTCGAGGCGCCCGTCGCCGTCGCCTATCTCGGCCCGCCCGGAACGTTCAGCGAGGAGGCCGTGGTCAAACACTTCGGCGGCTCGGTGCAGGGCCTGGCGTGCGGCTCCATCGACGAAACGTTCCACAGTGTCGAGTCGGGCGCCGCGGCCTATGGCGTGGTGCCGGTGGAGAATTCCACCGAGGGCGCGGTGGGCCGCACCAACGATCTGCTCTTTCTCAAGCCGGCAACGATCTGCGGCGAGGTCATGCTGCCGGTGCATCAGTGCCTCATGAACCGCAGCGGGCGCAGCGACGGCTTCGGCAAGATCTATTCGCATTCGCAGAGCCTGGCGCAATGCCGCGGCTGGCTCAACACGCACTATCAGAAGGCGGAACGGGTCGCGGTCGTCAGCAACGCCGAGGCGGCGCGGCTCGCATCGCTGGACGACAGCGCAGCCGCGGTTGCCGGTCGCCTCGCGGCGCAGCGCTACGGGCTACAGGTGGTGGCGGAGAACATCGAGGACGAGCAACGCAACATCACGCGCTTCATGGTGATCGGCAAGCAGAGTGTCGGGCGCACGGGGCGCGACCGGACGTCGCTGGTCATGGCAACCCGGAACCGGCCGGGCGCCGTGCACGAGCTGCTGGTTCCGCTTGCGCGCAACCAGGTGAGCATGAGTCGGTTCGAATCCCGGCCCGCGCGCTCGGGGCTGTGGGAGTACCTCTTCTTCGTGGACGTGGAAGGACACGCGCAGGACGAGAACGTCGCCCAGGCGCTGGCCGAAATGCGCGAGCGGGCGACCTTCGTCAAGATCCTGGGCTCTTATCCGATGGCGCCCGACTGAAGCATTCCCGCCCGCCGACATCATTACGCGCCGGGCTCGATCCGGCGACCGACATCATGGATCTTTGCGACCACGCTCCGTCCTACATCCGCTCGATTGCACCTTACCAGCCGGGCAAGCCCATTTCGGAGCTTGCGCGCGAGCTCGAGCTCGACGAGTCCAGCATCATCAAGCTCGCATCGAATGAGAACCCGCTCGGTGTCAGTCCCAGGGCGGCGGCCGCGATTGCGAAGGCCATCGCGGAGTTGTCCCGCTATCCCGACGGCAGCGGTTACGACTTGAAGCAGGCATTGGGCGCAAAGCTCGGCGTTACAGCCGATCGCATCGTGCTCGGCAATGGCTCCAACGACGTGCTGGAAATGGTGGCGCGCGCGTTCCTGTCGCCGGCGACGAATGCGGTGTACGCGCAGCACGCCTTCGCCGTCTATCCGCTCGCGACCCAGGCGACCGGCGCCCGCGGCATCGAAGTCGCGGCGCGCGAATTCGGCCACGATCTGGATGCGATGCTGCGTGCGGTCGACCGCGATACGCGGGTGATGTTCATCGCCAATCCGAACAATCCGACCGGGACGTTCGTCGAGCCCGGCGCGATGCACGCGTTCCTGCGCCAGGTGCCGGCGAACGTGGTCGTCGTGGTCGACGAGGCGTATCAGGAATACCTGCCGGCCGAGCTGCAGGCCGACAGCATCGGATGGCTGCGCCAGTTTCCGAACCTGGTCATCACGCGTACGTTTTCCAAGATATACGGGCTGGCGGGGTTGCGCCTGGGCTACGCGCTGGCGCACGAAGCGGTGGCGGATCTCATGAACCGCGTGCGCCAGCCGTTCAATGCCAACAGTATCGCGCTTGCTGCCGCGCAGGCGGCACTGGACGACGAAGCGTTCGTGCGCCGCAGCCGCGAGGTCAACTTCACCGGAATGGCCGCGCTTGCGGCGGGCTTCAAGCGCCTGGAGCTGCCGTACATCCCGTCGGTGGGCAACTTCGTCACCGTCCGGGTGGGTGACGGTGCGGAAATTTTTCGCCGGCTATTGCGCCGGGGCGTGATCGTGCGGCCGATCGCGGGCTATGGGCTGCCCGCGCACTTGCGGGTGACGATCGGCACCGAAGCGGAGAACGCGCGGCTGCTGCAGGCGCTGGAAGAGTCGCTGCATGACTGATCGAGCGCGATCCCGCACGCGGCCATGAGCCAACCGCTTATCGGCAAGCTCGCCATCTACGGCGTGGGCCTCATCGGCGGGTCGTTTGCGCTCGCATTGAAGGCGGCGGGTGCGGTTGGCAAGGTGGTCGGCCAGGGCCGCAGCCGCGCCAATCTCGATCTCGCGCTCGAAGCCGGGGCGATCGACGCGGTGGCACGCGATGATCGCGATGCAGTCGCGGATGCCGACCTGGTCCTGCTGGCCATGCCGGTGGGTCAGATGACACCGGTGATGCGCCGCATCGCACCCTGGCTCGGTGCGCACACAGTCGTCACCGATGCCGGCAGCACCAAGCGCGATGTGATAGCGCTGGCCTGCGAGCACCTGCACGCATCGGCTGCGCGCTTCGTGCCGGCGCATCCCATCGCGGGGGCCGAGCGCAGCGGCGCGGGCGCGGCGCGGGCGGAGCTGTTTCGCGACCGGCATCTCATCCTGACCCCGATCGCGGGCAACGACCCGCAAGCCGTGGCGCTGGTGCGCCGCGCCTGGGAGATTGCGGGAATGCGCGTGAGCAGCATGGATGCGCAGCGGCACGACGAGGTGCTCGCGGCGGTGAGCCATCTGCCGCACGTGCTTTCGTATGCGCTGGTGCACGAGTTGGCGGGGCGTGCCGATGCCGAGCACCTGTTCGCGCTGGCGGCGGGCGGCTTTCGCGATTTCACGCGCATCGCCGGCAGCTCGCCCGAGATGTGGCGCGACATCTGCGTGTCGAATCGCGATCTCCTCCTGGAGGAGCTGGCGCGTTATCGAGCCGAGCTCGAACGTCTCGCAGCATTGTTGCAGGCAGCCGACGGCCCCGGCCTGGAGGCACTCTTCAGCGCCGCACGCGACGCGCGCAACCGCTGGCTGCAGATTCGCTGAGACTTCCAATGTGCTTGGCCCCGCAACGCCATCGAAAGGGAAGTGCCTGATGGACGTGCTCGAGCTGGCAGCGGTCGAGCGCGTCGGCGGCAGTGTCCGCCTGCCGGGCTCGAAAAGCATCTCCAATCGCACGCTGCTCTTGGCCGCCCTCGCTGAGGGCGATACCCGCATCGAGGAGCTGCTCGACTCGGACGATACGCGCGTGATGCTGGCCGCGTTGGAAAAACTCGGCGTGGCGCTCGAGCGCGACGCCGGCGCGCGTTCGGTCGTCGTTCACGGCGTATCCGGCCGCTTTCCGGTCAAGCGGGCCGACTTGCATCTCGGCAATGCCGGCACCGCTTTCCGCCCGCTGACCGCGGTGCTCGCGTTGTGCGGCGGGCGCTATGGGCTCTCCGGGGTGGCGCGCATGCATGAGCGGCCGATCCGTGACCTGGTGGATGCGCTGCGCCAGGTCGGCGCCGATATCGCTTATGCCGCCAACGAAGGCTATCCGCCGCTCACCATCGGACCCGCGGAGATTCGCTTGCCGCCGAGCGTGCAGGTGCGAGGCGACGTGTCGAGCCAGTTCCTGACAGCACTGCTGATGGCGCTGCCGCTCGGCGCAGAGCGCGTGCGCATCGAGGTGATCGGCGAGCTGATCTCGAAGCCCTACGTCGAGATCACGCTCAACATGATGCAGCGCTTCGGCGTCGAGGTTGAGCGCGAAGGCTGGTCGGCATTCGAGATTCCCGCCGGCAGCCGCTATCGCAGTCCCAAGCGCATCTTCGTCGAAGGCGATGCGTCGTCGGCGTCGTACTTCCTGGCAGCGGGTGCAGTCGGCGGCGCTGCGGGCGGCGATCCGGTGCGCGTCGAGGGCATCGGGCGTGCGAGCATCCAGGGCGATGTGCGCTTCGTTGGAATTCTCGAGCACATGGGTGCGGCCGTGACGATCGCGGACAGCTGGATTGAAGCGGGGGCGCGGGGAAGAACGCAGCGCACCCGGTTGCGGCCGATCGATGCGGATCTCAACCACATCCCGGACGCGGCCATGACGGCCGCCATCCTGGCGCTGTTCGCCGATGGCACCAGTGTGTTGCGCAATATCGGAAGCTGGCGCGTGAAGGAGACCGATCGCATCGCGGCAATGGCGGCCGAGCTGGCGAAGGTCGGTGCCGGCGTCGAGGCGGGAGCGGATTTCCTGCGAGTGACGCCACCCACGCAATTCCGGCCGGCCACCATACGCACCTACGACGATCACCGCATGGCGATGTGCTTCTCGCTGGTGGCTCTGGCCGGCGTGCCGGTTCGAATCGAAGATCCGGATTGCGTGGGCAAGACCTTTCCGGACTATTTCGCCGCTTTCGCCGCCATCTGCGGTCGCGCCGGCGACGGTGGCTGAATCGGGTCCGTTGCGTTGAGCCTGCAACCTGATCCCAACGACGCCATCCCGGTCATCGCGATCGACGGGCCGGCCGCATCGGGCAAGGGAACGGTCGCGCAACGGGTCGCCGCCATCCTCGGCTTCCACTATCTCGATAGCGGCGCCCTCTATCGGCTGGTCGCGCTCGCGGCCGAACGGGCGGGCGTGCCGTACGGCGATGAGGCCGGGGTCGCCGCCCGGGCCGCTCGTCTCGACGTGGCATTCCGCGACGGCGACGTCTGGCTCGGCGCGGAGCCGGTCGGCGATGCCATCCGTACCGAGACGATGTCCGCGGCGGCCTCGCGGGTGGCCGCGTTGCCAGCCGTACGGCAGGTCCTGCTCGCTCGCCAGCGGGCGTTTCGCGCCCCGCCTGGCCTGGTGGCCGACGGGCGCGACATGGGAACCATTGTTTTTCCGCGCGCGCGGCTCAAGATCTACCTCACCGCGAGCGTGCAAGCGCGTGCGCAGCGGCGCTATAAACAGTTGATGGAGAAAGGGTTGGGTGCTAACATTCAAACCCTTTTGCGGGACATACGCGAACGCGATGCGCGCGACAGCGCCCGCGCCGCCGCACCGCTCGAGCCTGCCGAGGACGCCATCGAGATCGATACGACCGCGCTTTCCATCGAGCACGTCGTCGATCGGGTTCTGGCCCTTTGGCAAAAGCAGTTGGAGGCGCAGTAACAAGCGCCAGAGGCGCAAGTCAACAGGCGCCATGGGCCGCCCGGCCGCATGGCATGTTCAACCAGCCCCGCTAGTGCGGCGGGATATCAGGTCCATTCAAATATGAGTACGGTTGCCAGTCCGGTCGGTACGAACGAAAGCTTTGCTGCATTGTTCGAGGAAAGCCTGTCGCGCAAGGAAATGCGCATAGGCGAAGTGATTACCGCAGAAGTGGTGCGGGTCGACAGCAACTTCGTTGTCGTCAATGCCGGACTGAAATCTGAAAGCCTCATTCCGCTCGAGGAGTTCCGCGACGATAGCGGCGGGCTCGAGGTCAACCCGGGCGATTTCGTAGCCGTCGCTATCGATGCGCTCGAGGACGGCTACGGGGAAACGCGGCTGTCGCGCGACAAGGCCAAGCGCCTCGCCGCCTGGCTCGATCTGGAAGCGGCGCTGGAGAAGGGTTCGCTCACGCAGGGCGTCATCAGCGGCAAGGTGAAGGGCGGCCTCACCGTCATGATCAACGGCATCCGCGCCTTCCTCCCCGGTTCTTTGGTCGACATCCGCCCGGTGAAGGACACCACGCCCTACGAGGGCAAGCCGTTCGACTTCAAGGTGATCAAGCTCGACCGCAAGCGCAACAACGTGGTCGTGTCGCGCCGTGCGGTTCTCGAAGCCAACCTCGGCGCCGAGCGCCAGGCACTGCTGGCGAGCCTGCAGGAAGGCGTGGTCGTCAAAGGCATCGTCAAGAACATCACCGATTACGGCGCGTTCGTCGACCTGGGTGGCATCGACGGCCTGCTGCACATCACCGATCTGGCCTGGCGTCGCGTACGCCACCCCTCCGAGGTTCTGAGCGTGGGCGACGAGGTGACCGCCAAGGTCCTCAAGTTCGACCAGGAAAAGAATCGCGTCTCGCTGGGCTTGAAGCAGCTCGGGGAAGATCCGTGGGTGGGCCTGTCGCGGCGCTATCCGCAAGGCACGCGCTTGTTCGGCAAGGTCAGCAACCTCACGGACTACGGCGCGTTCGTCGAGATCGAGGCGGGCATCGAGGGACTGGTGCACGTCTCGGAGATGGACTGGACCAACAAGAACGTCCATCCCTCCAAGGTGGTGCAGCTCGGCGACGAGGTCGAAGTGATGGTGCTCGAGATCGACGAGGATCGCCGCCGCATCTCGCTCGGCATGAAGCAATGCATGCCGAACCCGTGGGAAGAGTTCGCCATGAACTACAAGAAGGGCGACAAGGTGAAGGGCCAGATCAAGTCGATCACCGACTTCGGCGTCTTCATCGGCCTTCCCGGCGGCATCGACGGCCTGGTGCACCTGTCGGACTTGTCCTGGTCGCTCACCGGCGAAGAGGCGGTGCGCCGCTACAAGAAGGGTGAGGAAGTGGAGGCGGGGGTGCTGTCCATCGACGTCGAGCGCGAGCGCATCTCGCTCGGCATCAAGCAGCTCGAGGGCGACCCGTTCAATTCCTACGTGGCGATGCACGACAAGAACAGTGTCGTGACCGGCACGGTCAAGTCGATCGACGCCAAGGGCGCGGTGATCGCGCTGACCGACGAGATCGAAGGCTACCTGCGGGCCTCGGAAGTTTCGCGCGACCGGGTGGAGGACATCCGCTCCAAGGTGAAGGAAGGCGACTCCGTCACCACGATGATCATCAACGTGGATCGCAAGAACCGCACGATCAATCTCTCGGTCAAGGCGAAGGATCTGGCGGAGGAGAACGAAGCGCTCTCGAAGATGCAAACGGAGCGGCCGAACAGCGCGGGCACGACCAATCTCGGCGCGCTTCTCAAGGCAAAGCTCGACACGGCGAACAGCTCCTCCGACCAATAAGGCGGGACTGCCATGACGAAGTCGGAGCTGATCGCGCGCCTGGCCACCCGGCATCCTCAGCTCGTGGCCAAGGATGCCGAGCTCGCGGTCAAGATGGTCCTGGATGCGATGACGCGCAGCCTTACGCAGGGGCAGCGCATCGAGATCCGCGGCTTCGGCAGCTTCGGCCTGAACTACCGGCCACCTCGCGTCGGCCGCAACCCCAAGTCGGGTGAGAAGGTGAAGGTGCCGGCGAAGCACGTGCCCCATTTCAAGGCCGGCAAGGAGCTGCGCGAGCGCGTCGACGCGCACCGGCCCGAGTCGACCATCGTGCGCGCAGTCGAGGCGGCGCAGTTGCGCGGAGGCGAGTCCGAGGCCAAGCCCTGAGCGATTGGCCCCAGCGCTTGCGCGGTTTGCTTTGCCGCTTGCGCGGTTTGCTTTGCCGCTTGCGCGGTTTGCTTTGCCGCTTGCCGCCGGCGCGGGCCCCGATTCGAACCTGAACCTGCGACGGCCATGCGCTACCTCCTCTGGCTACTGCGCATCACGCTGTTCCTGATTCTGCTCGGTTTTGCGGTCAAGAACAGCGACACGGTCAGCGTCCACTACTACTTCGGCGCGCAGTGGCACGCTCCACTCGTATTCGTGATGCTGGTATGTGTCGTGGCCGGCGTCGTGCTCGGCGTGCTTGCCGTCCTCGGCCAGGTGTTCCGCCAGCGGCGCGAGATCGCCGAATTGAAGCGCGAGCGCCGTGCGCAAGCGCGCGGATCGGCGCAGGCGCTTCCGCCGCCCGATCCGACTCTCTGAAGCAAAGGCGCCGGCGTGGAGTTCGAGTACTTCGAGTACTGGTGGCTGCTCGCGTTTCCGCTGTTCTTCGGCTTGGGGTGGCTCGCCGCGCGCATCGACATCAAGCAGATCGTATCCGAGTCGCGCGTGCTCCCCGGCTCGTACTTCAAGGGCCTCAACTTTCTCCTGAACGAGGAGCCGGACAAGGCGATCGAGGCCTTCATCGAAGTGGTGAAGGTCGACCCGCAGACCATCGAGCTGCATTTCGCGCTGGGGAGCCTGTTCCGGCGCCGGGGCGAAGTCGAGCGCGCCATCCGCATGCATCAGAACCTGGCCGAGCGGCCGGACCTGGAGCCGGTGCAGCGCCGGCAGGCGGTCTTCGAGCTTGCGCAGGATTACCTGAAAGCGGGACTGCTCGACCGCGCCGAAGAGCATTTCTCGCAGCTTCTCGGCACCGATCTCGACGAGCAGGCGCTCGGTTTCCTGCTCGAGATCTACGAGCAGGAGAAGGAATGGGAGAAGGCGATCTCGACTGCCGGGCGTCTGGAGGCGCATACCGGGCAATCGCGGCAGAAGGAGATTGCGAACTTCGAGTGCGAGATCGCCAGCCGCGAAATCATGCAGTCGCGCGTCGACGCCGCCCGACCGCACCTCGAGCAAGCGCTTGCCCGTCACCGGCTGTGCGTGCGCGCCAACATGCTGTTCGGAGACCTCGAGCAGACGCTCGGCAATGACGAGGCCGCGATCGACGCGTGGACGCGGATCGAGTCGCAGAACCCCGAGTTCCTGCCGCTGGTGGCCGAGCGCATGATTGCGGCATACCGGCGCTTGGGGCGTGTCGAGGAGGGGCTCACGTTGCTCAAAGGCTATCTGGCCCGGTATGCCTCCATCGATTTGCTGAACGTCGCGTTCCAGGCCGAGCTGGAAACCGCGGGTACCGAATCGGCCTATCGGCTCGTGCGCGAGGAATTGCGGCGCAATCCGACGCTGCTCGGGCTGGACAAATTGCTGGAAGCGCAGATGCTCGAAGTGCCGGCCGCCCG
>WHTS01000094.1:6517-8509 GCA_009377585.1 Betaproteobacteria bacterium | reverse complement strand
CGGGTGTCCGGTCGGACGCTTCGCGTTCGCGTACACCAGGCAGCCGCGCACGCGCCCGTGCGCCGCGCCTGTTGGTTGTCGGCGATGTCATGCTGGACCGCTATTGGTTCGGGCAGGTAGGACGAATCTCGCCGGAAGCGCCGGTGCCGGTCGTCCTGGTCGAGCGGCGCGAGGAGCGCCTGGGCGGAGCCGCCAACGTCGCGCGCAACGCAGCCGCGCTCGGTGCGGACGTCGAGCTTCTTTCCGTCGTCGGCGAGGACGAGGCGGGTGATTGTCTCGCGCGTCTGATCGACGGCGAAGGCATTCGCGGCCGGCTGCATCGCGATGGCAGCGTTCCGACCACGGTGAAGCTGCGGGTCATCGGACGCCAGCAGCAACTGCTGCGGATCGACTTCGAAACCATGCCGAGCCACGAGGTCCTGAATGCGAAGCTCGCCGAGTTCGAGCGCAGCGTGGCCGACTGCGACCTGGTGATCCTGTCCGACTATGCCAAGGGCACGCTCGCGCATGTCGAGCGCATGATCCGGCTCGCGCGCCGGCTGGGGAAGCCCGTGCTGGTCGATCCGAAGGGCGAAGACTACGTGCGCTATCGGGGAGCGACCGCGTTGACGCCCAACAAGGCCGAGTTCCGGCAGGTCGCCGGCAGCTGGAAGAGCGAAGCCGAATTCAACGTCAAGGCACAGCGGCTGCGGCAATACCTGCGGCTGGATGCGCTGCTCATCACTCGCAGCGAAGAGGGCATGACGCTTTTCGACCGCAGCGGCGTGCTGCACGTGCCTGCCCAGACCCGCGAGGTCTACGATGTCAGTGGTGCGGGCGACACGGTGATCGCGACCTTGGGGATGAAGCTCGCGGCCGGAGCGGGTTGGCCCGAGGCCGTGCGGGCCGCGAACCTCGCTGCCGGCATCGTGGTGGGCAAGCTCGGCACGGCGGTCGTGCATCCGGACGAGCTCGCGGCCGCGCAGGCCGCCAGCTCGGCCTGACGCGAGAAGGAAGATCGAATGCATATCGTGGTGACGGGAGCGGCCGGATTCGTCGGCTCGAACCTGGTGAAGGCGCTGAACGAGCGCGGCGAGAGCCGGATCATCGCGGTGGACGATCTTACCGAGGGCGACAAGTTCGTCAACCTCGCCGATTGCGAGATCGCCGACTACTACGACAAGAACGAGCTCGCCGCGCTGCTCGAAGGCCGCAAGCTCGACGGCGCGGTGAGCGCGGTGCTGCACCAGGGCGCCTGTTCGGATACGACCGAGAAGAACGGCCGCTACATGCTGGACCTGAATTTCCGCTACTCGGTGCGCCTGCTCGACTTCTGTCGCAGCCGCGGCATTCCGTTCATCTATGCATCCTCCGCGGCGGTCTACGGGGCCAACACGCATTGCCGCGAGTCGGGTGAATGCGAGGCGCCGCTCAACGTCTACGGCTATTCGAAGGTGCTGTTCGACCGCTATCTGCGCAGCCGCTGGGAGGAGCAGACGGCGCAGGTGGTGGGACTTCGCTACTTCAACGTGTACGGCCCGCGCGAGCAGCACAAGGGGCGCATGGCCTCGGTCGCGTGGCATTTCTTCAACCAGTTCCGGGGCGCGGGACGCGTGCGCCTGTTCGAGGGCAGCCACGGCTATGCGAACGGCGAGCAACGCCGCGATTTCGTCTCGGTCGAGGACTGTGTGCGCGTCAACCTGTACTTCCTCGACCACCCGCAGCTGAGCGGCATCTTCAATGTTGGCACGGGGCGCGCGCAGTCGTTCAACGATGTCGCCGCGGCTGTGATCAACGGCGTTGCGCCAGCCGGCGGCGAGCGTGCGCGCTCGATGGCCGAGCTCGTCTCCGCCGGCTGCGTCGAATACATTGCATTTCCCGAGGATCTGCGCGGGAAGTACCAGGCGTTCACGCAGGCCGACCTCACCCGGTTGCGCGCGGCCGGATACGCGGAACCATTTCTGAGCGTGGAGCAAGGGGTAGCGCGTTACTGCGCAACGTTGTTGTCCGTGC
>WHTS01000094.1:0-6388 GCA_009377585.1 Betaproteobacteria bacterium | reverse complement strand
CTCGCGCAAGCAGGCGCGGCGCGCGCGCCGCCAGCGAGACGCCTTGCGGTATCATCGTCGGCCTGGAGACCCGGTCATGGACAAGTACCTGGAAGATTTCGTCGGCGACACGCCGCTGGTGCGGTTGAAGCGCCTCACCCTGGGGCAGGGCAACGTAATCCTGGCCAAGCTCGAGGGCAACAACCCGGCCGGCTCGGTGAAGGACCGGCCCGCGCTGTCCATGATCAAACGGGCGCAGGAACGCGGCGACATCCGTCCCGGCGACACGCTGATCGAGCCGACCAGCGGCAACACCGGCATCGCGCTCGCGATGGCGGCGACCATGATGGGCTACCGCATGATCCTGGTCATGCCCGAGCATCTGAGCGTCGAGCGCCGGCAGACGATGCGCGCGTTCGGCGCCGAGATCGTGCTCACGCCGAAAAGCGGCGGCATGGAAATGGCCCGCGACGTGGCCGAGCGCATGCGCGACGAAGGCAAGGGCGTCATCCTCGATCAGTTCGGCAACCCGGACAATCCGCTTTCCCACTACGAAGGCACGGGACCCGAGATCTGGCGCGATACGCAGGGCCGCATCACTCACTTCGTGAGCAGCATGGGCACGACCGGCACCATCATGGGCGTGTCGCGTTTTCTCAAGGAGCGCAACCCGTCGATTCGCATCGTCGGTGCGCAGCCCTCGGAGGGCTCCAGTATCCCCGGTATCCGCAAATGGCCTGAGGCCTATCTGCCGAAGATCTATCAGCGTGAGCACGTCGACGAGCTGATCGAGGTGAGCCAGGCGGACGCCGAGGAAACTACGCGCAGGCTCGCGCGCGACGAGGGCATTTTCGCCGGCATCTCCTCGGGCGGCGCGCTGTGGGTCGCGCTGCGCGTGGCCGAGCACGTACGCGACGCCGTCATCGTCACGATCGTCTGCGACCGCGGCGATCGCTATCTCTCCACCGGCGTTTTTCCCGACTGAGGAAGCCGCGATCAGCTACTTGGCCGTCACTCCCGCGCACGCGAGAGTCCAGCAGATTCGATGTATCCCGGATTCCCGTTGCCACAGGAATGACGCCCAAACCTGCGTGCGGACGCGGCAAGCATGACGCCGGTACTCGCCTTCGACATCGAGACGGTGCCGGACACCGCCGCACTGCGCAGGCTGCACGCGCTTTCGCCTTCGTTGCCGGACACCGAGGTCGCGGGCATGGCGTTTCAGCTGCGCCGACAAATGGTGGGCCACGATTTCCTGCCCCTGCACCAGCACCGGGTCGTCGCCATCTCTTGCGCACTGAGAGATCGCGACGGCTTCCGGGTGTGGTCGCTTGGTGAGCCGGACGAATCCGAAGGGCAGCTGATCCAGCGCTTCTTCGACGGCATCGAGAAGTTCACGCCGCAACTCGTGTCCTGGAACGGCGGCGGCTTCGATCTGCCGGTGCTGCACTACCGGGCCATGTTGCATGGCGTGCGCGCCGCGCGCTATTGGGAATGGGGCGAAGAAGATCGCGAGTTCCGCTACAACAATTACATCAGCCGCTACCACAGCCGGCACATGGATCTGATGGATCTGCTGGGCCTGTACCAGAGCCGCGTTCCGCTGGATGAATTCGCGCAGCTGCTCGGCCTGCCGGGAAAGATCGGCATGCACGGTGCGGCGGTGTGGGAGGCGTTCTGCGCCGGGGAGATCGATGCGATCCGGCATTATTGCGAGGCCGACGTGGCGAATACCTACCTCGTCTACGTGCGCTTCCAGCTGATGCGCGGCGTGCTGGACGAGACGGCCTACGCCGCCGAGTGCGACCTGGTGCACGAGTCGATCGCTCGCCTGCCGGCGGCGCACTGGAAAACGTTCCTCGACGGATGGACACGCTAGATCGCAGCGCCGCGCCGCAACGCATCGTCGACATCGACTCGCTCGACCAGGAAGGACGCGGCGTAGGCCACTGGCAAGGCAAGACGATATTCGTCGAGGGCGCTCTGCCGGGTGAGCGCGTCGAGTTCTCGCCCTACCGGCGCAAGCCCGCGTACGAGCTGGCGCGAGCGAGCAAGTTACTGCGCGGTTCGGCCCAGCGCGTGACCGCCGCGTGCGCGCACTACGGCGTGTGCGGCGGATGCAGCCTGCAGCACATGGACGTTCGTGCGCAGGTGGCCGCCAAGCAACGCACCCTCGAGGATGCCTTGTGGCATATCGGCCGCGTGCGTGCGAGCCATATGCTGCCGGCGCTATACGGGCCGGCATGGGCGTATCGGCAACGAGCCCGACTCACGGTGCGCAACGTCCCGAAAAAAGGCGGAGTGCTGGTCGGCTTTCACGAGCGGCGCAGCAGCTACGTCGCCGACATGACCGATTGCTCGGTGCTGCCGCGCCGTATCGCTCGCCTCCTGCCGCTGCTGCGCGAGCTGGTCTCGAACCTGAGTCTGCGCGAGCGGCTGCCGCAGATCGAAGTCGCATGCGCGGACAATGTCGACGTGCTGGTCCTGCGCATCCTGCAGCCGTTGACGCACGCCGACGAAGATCGCATTCGCCGTTTCGGCGACGAGCACGGCGTCGCGATCTATCTGCAGACCGCCGGGCCCGAGTCCGCACGCCCCTTCCATCCCATGCCGATGCCCGAGCCGGAGTACCGCCTGCCGGAATTCGGACTGGCATTGACCTTCGGTCCCACCGAGTTCACGCAGGTGAACGCCGCCATGAATCGGGCGCTGGTCAGCCGGGCAGTGCGTCTGCTGGAGCCGGCTGCGGGGGAAAAGATCGCCGATTTGTTCTGCGGGCTCGGCAACTTCAGCCTGCCCATCGCCAAAAGCGGCGCTTGCGTGGTAGGTCTCGAAGGCTCGAGCACACTGGTCGAGCGCGCCGCGCACAACGCGCAGCGCAACGGATTGAGCGAGCGCTGCCGATTCGTGCGCTCGGACCTGTTCAAGGACGCCGACGCGGCGCTCGCCCGGGAAGGCCCTTTTCAGCGGATCCTCATCGACCCGCCCCGCGACGGCGCGATCGAGGTCGTCAAGGCGCTGCCGCAGCCGCTGCCATCGCGGATCGTGTACGTGGCCTGCAATCCGGCCACGCTGGCGCGCGATGCCGGCGTGCTGGTGTCGATGCAGGGCTACGAGCTGACGGCAGCCGGTGTCGTGAACATGTTTCCGCACACGGCCCACGTGGAATCGATGGCGGTGTTCGATCGGCCCGCCGAGGCGTCGCGGTAGGCGATCGTCGCGCCGAGGCGCGAGGGCAGGCAATCGTCGCGCCTCGGCGCGACGGTGGGCCGCGGGCAAACAAAAACCGGAAGGGCTTGGCCCTTCCGGTTCGCTGTGACGCCCTGCAGGCGCGCCGCTATTCGCGCTGACCCGTCAGCACCATCAGGATCTGCAGCAGGCTGGAGAACAGGTTATATATGCTCATGTACAGCGTGAGCGTCGCCGACACGTAATTGGTCTCCCCGCCCTGCACGATCTGATTGATCTGGTAGACGATCAGCATCGAGCACAGCACCACGAACACCGCGCAGATGGTCAGGTGCACCACGGGGCTCTGGAAGAAGATGTTCGCCACCACCGCGAGCATGACCACGATGACGCCCACGGCGAGGAAGCTGCCCATGAAGCTCAAGTTGCGCTTCGTCGTCGTGCCGATCGCGGCCATGGCGAAGAACACGACCGCCGTGCCGCCGGCTGCCATCGCGATCAGCTGCGCGCCGTTCCTGAGCCCGAGCGCGACTTGAAGCAACGGACCCAGAATAACGCCCAGGAACAGCGTCAAGCCCAGGAGCAGTGCTACACCGAGACCGCTATCGCGGTTCTTGTCGATGGCGAAGAACATTCCGTACACCGCAGCCAGGATGACCAGGGACGAAACGATGGGGTTGGCGCGCAGGATGCCGAAGCTCAGGTTGATACCGATGAAGGCGCCGATCGCCGTCGGGATGAGCGTCAGGGCGAGCAGGAGATAGGTGTTGCGCAAAACCTTCTGCTGCCGGAGCGCGACGCCCTGGTTCAGTACGGTGGGCTGCCGAAAGCCATCCGTCCTCGGTTGCATGTTGGGTTGCATAGCTCCTCGCGATATAGTCGACCGAGTTGGTCGGCTATCAGACTAGCAAGGCATTGCGAAAGTTGCAACCTTGGCAGCCGCCCGATGAGGCGATAGCATCCATTCGGCTTCCGGATGGATGGAGTGGTCAGGCGACCCGGAGCTATTGATCGTTCCGTATTGGACGACAGTCCAATACGGACGCGACGCTCCCCTCTCCCCCCGGGAGAGGGGTTGGGGGTGAGGGACGAGCGTGACATGAAATAGGGAACGCTCGATAGAACCGGAAACCGGTTCGAAAGACCGGTGATTGACGATCGATGGATGGGTGGCGGAGCGGTTGAACGCACCGGTCTTGAAAACCGGCAGAGGCGAAAGTCTCTCGTGGGTTCGAATCCCACCCCATCCGCCACGCGCGAGGCAAACGCGCGCACGAGTCGCACCCAGCGTGCCCCGACCCCGATCCGCCGCGCACCGGACGGAACCGGCGCGCGTAGCTGAAGCAATTCCTGTTACTGCTTGGTCCGGCCCGGCCGGCGGCCCGACTGCTCGCGCACGGCGCTGCGCATCCGCTCGTACAGGCGGGCATTGCTGCGCTTGAGCTGCTCGGCGATCGCGAGGTCCTCGCCCTTGGCCTTGGCCAGGTCGATGCCTTCGATGTGGACCAATCGCAGCAACTCACGGACCGGGCGCGGCATATTGCGGCCGCTTTCATAGCGCGAGCCGCCACTTTGGGTTACACCGATCTTTCCCCAGAATTCGCTCTGGTTCAGTCCAAGCTTGCGTCGGATGTCGCCGGGATTGGGGGTGCGGCTCGTGTTTCGCATGTCGGTTTCCTAGAGGGTGGATCACACTGGCATAGCTGATTGACCGAGGAACCCGAGTGGGGTTCCGGTGTCGCAGCATCTTTTACTCCGTTGTTGGATGTCGTCTCGTCGTGCAGGTTCCGGTAAAATTCGAATCATCGATTCACTTATAGCATCGGCATGGCGCTCATAGTACAGAAGTACGGGGGCACCTCGGTGGGGAGCCCGGAGCGCATCAAGCACGTTGCGCAGCGGGTCGCGCGCTTCGCCTCGTCGGGAAATCAGGTGGTGGTGGTCGTCTCTGCCATGTCCGGCGAGACCAATCGCCTCATCGGTCTCGCGAAGGAAGTCGCTCCCAGCCCGGACCCGCGAGAGCTCGACGTCATGCTCTCGACCGGCGAGCAGGTGACGATCGCGCTGCTGTCGATGGCTCTCATGCAGCTTGGATTGAAGGCGCGCAGCTATACGGGCGCGCAGGTACGCATTCTCACGGATAGCGCCCACACCAAGGCGCGCATCCTCGACATCGAGAATTCCAATCTGCGTGCCGACCTGGACGCGGGATACGTCGTCGTCGTGGCCGGATTCCAGGGCATCGACGAGCAAGGCAACATCACGACGCTGGGGCGCGGTGGATCCGATACCACGGGCGTGGCGCTTGCGGCGGCGCTCGACGCCGAAGAATGCCAGATCTATACGGATGTCGATGGCGTATATACCACCGACCCTCGCATCGTCCCCAAGGCCCGACGCCTCAGAACCATCACGTTCGAAGAAATGCTGGAGATGGCGAGCCTGGGCTCGAAGGTTCTTCAGACCCGATCGGTCGAATTTGCGGGGAAATACAGGGTTCGGCTGCGCGTACTCTCCAGCTTTCAGGAGGGGGGCGAGGGCACGCTCATCACGTTCGAGGACGATGCCAACATGGAAAAGGCGATCATTTCCGGGATCGCGTTCAACCGCGACGAGGCCAAGATCACGCTGCTCGGCGTGCCGGACCGGCCCGGCATCGCCTACCAGATCCTCGGCCCGATCGGCGACGCCCACATCGACGTCGACATGATCGTCCAGAATGTGAGCCACGACGGTTTGACCGACTTCTCCTTCACCGTCCATAGCAACGATTTTCAGCGAACGATGGACATCCTCAAGACCGTCGACGCGCACATCAAGTCGCGCGGTGTGATCGGCGAAGAGAGGATTGCCAAGGTCTCGGTGGTCGGCGTGGGAATGCGCTCGCACGCGGGGATTGCGAGCACCGCGTTCCGCGCGCTGGCCGAGGAGGGCATCAACATCCAGATGATCTCCACTTCGGAGATCAAGATCTCGGTTGTGATCGACGAGAGGTATACCGAGCTGGCGGTGCGCGTGCTGCACAAGGTGTTCGACCTGGAGCAGCCGGCATAACGGATGAACCGGGCGGCGGATGCACCGGGCGGTGGAGCGTTTCGAGGCGCTCGGCTATACTCACTCGCTCCGGAGAGGTGGCCGAGTGGTCGAAGGCGCTCCCCTGCTAAGGGAGTATACGGGCAAAACCTGTATCGAGGGTTCGAATCCCTCCCTCTCCGCCAAG